>DLVK01000378.1:1618-3049 GCA_003444235.1 Rhodospirillaceae bacterium | reverse complement strand
TCTTTTTCTTCTTTTTCTTTTTTGCCAATTTTTTCAGGCCAGGGGTTTCATCGAAAAGCTTTTTCAGATCCTTATACATTTGATGACTCATTTTTTGAGCCTCTTCACCGGAGATATATTTGACGGGCAATTTTAATTTTTTCGCCTGTTTAAGCCACGCGGGATCGTGCATGGCCGCTTTCCAGGCGCTGCGTAGTTTCGTCAAAACCTCTTTCGGCATTCCTTTGGGCCCACCGGCCATACGCACGACGGTGTGATAGACCTTGGCGCCCGTCAGTTCCGTAATGGTTGGAACACTCGGCGCGTGCGCCGTCCGTTTCGGTGCGAATTGAACCAGGATGCGAAGTTTTTTCGGATGGAACCGCGTATTGGCGCCTGCGGATTGAGTTCCCATGGGAACATGCTTGCCCAAAACGGCTTTTCGTGTCGGACCGCCGCCGCCGAAGGGAACGAGATTGAACTTAATGCCCAAGGCTTCCTGTATCCGGAGTATCGTCAAGCCGTGATTGCGGTAATTCGGGAAGCCTAAAGTAACTTTGCCCGGATTTTTCTTGGCATCCGCCACGACCTGTTTGAAGTCCTTGTATTTGCTGTCCGCCCGGACATAAATCGCCGTGGGATCCAAATTCACCGCGCCGATTTGGTCGAAGCTATCGATTGTAAAGTGGAGTCCTTTGCGGAGAATTAGGCTTACCGGGAAGTTCGGCAAATTGGTGCTGCCGATGGTGTAGCCGTCGGGTTTCGAGCGCGCCAAAAAATTCAACATTTTGGCGCCGCCGCCGCCGGTCTTGTTGACCGCGGCGACTTTGCCGCCGAGATGCTTCTCAAAATAGGGCAAGAAAGCCCGGAACGTGGTATCGGTGCCACCGCCTGGCTTGTGCATGATATAAAAAGTGACGGTGCGTTCCGGGAATGCCGCCTGTCCCGGAGTAGCGATAGCAGCTGTACCAATAGCGGAAAGGCAAGCTCCAGCAATTATCAAATTTTTCAATGATGGCATGATGATCCTCCTCCGATGCTGTCATTTATTGGTCGACTGTTTAGGATAACAGTTTCACCAAGTTGACCTAATTGATCCAAACTTCTTTTAAGAGAGTTTGGCGGTAGCATAGGCGGATTGCAAGGCCCCGAATTTTCCGTGTTTAACCAGGAAATCCACCGGAGACGGGTTCGCTACAGACTGCGTCCACCACCATTTCTGCGCCTTCTCCTCCGCCCGATTGACTTTCCGCGAGCGAGCGTCGAGTGTCGCGGCGATTTCGTTAGAAACACAATCATTTACTCAAGAGGAGGAGATGTCTCATGGATAAGGAACGATTCGATCTCGGTGTCGCGCAACGGACGGCGGTGTTGGGCGAGGAGCGGGTCAAGGGTGCGCTCATGGAAGCGAACGATTTCAACAAGCCGTTTCAAGAAGCAATGACCGAATGG
>DLVK01000378.1:0-1317 GCA_003444235.1 Rhodospirillaceae bacterium | reverse complement strand
TCAAGAAGCAATGACCGAATGGTGCTGGGGCTTCGGCTGGGGCGACGATACGTTCGACAAGAAGACCCGCTCGATGCTGAACCTGGTGATGATCGCAGCCCTGAACCGGATGGACGAGTGGGAATTGCATCTGCGCGGCTCGGTGCGCACCGGGGTTACCCGCGACGAGGTGCGCTCGCTGATCCATGTCGTCGGCATATATTGTGGCGTTCCGGCGGCGGTTTCGTGTTTCCGCATTGCCAATGGGGTATTTAAGGAACTGGATGGCGAGTGATTGAGTGGGGCCGGTAGCGCATCCGGCCCGACACGATAAAATAAAGCTGCGGGAGTGTCGCGTCTCCCGCAGATTGGTGGGACTTGGTGGGACATGGTAGAAAAAACCATGCAATCAGTGTCGCTTAAGACGGCAGGGAGGAGCGTGGCCGGGGCAGTGCTGCTGGCCGCGGCTGTCGTGCTGGCCGGTGCTCCTGCCGAGGCGGGTAAGCCGAAAGTCAAACCTTCCTACATCGTCGTCGATGCCGAGGATGGGGCAGTGCTCGATGCCTATGAGGCGGGCCGGCAATGGTTTCCCGCCTCTCTCGCCAAGCTGATGACCGTTTACATTTTTCTGAATGCATCGGTCGAGGGAGGTGTTTCGCTCGATGACGATCTGGAGATTTCAAAGGCCGCCGCCGGTCAGCCTGCGCGAAAGGCCTATCTGCGGGCCGGCAAGACGATCAAGGCCAAAAAGGCGATGCTGGCGAGCATCATCCATTCCTCCAACGATGCGGCGGTCGTGTTGGCGGAGGCGGTGTCCGGTAGCGAGGCGAAATTCGTCGAGCGCATGAACGAGACCGCGAAATCGCTCGGTATGTCCGGCACCCGATTTACCAACGCATCGGGCCTGCCGGATGCGAATGCCCGCGTCACCGCCCGGGACATTGCTTTGCTGGCGCTTAGTCTGATCGAGCGATTTCCCGACCATCTGAAAATGTTTTCCAAGCGCTCGGTCCGGGTCGGCAAGCGGCGTTTGCCGACCGGCAACGGCTTGCTCGACGTGGTGCCGGGGGCGACCGGTATGAAGACCGGCTTTACCTGCTGGTCCGGCTATAACGCGGTACTGACCACCAAGCGCGACGGGCGGACCTTGATCACCGCGATCCTGGGGGCGCCCAGCCGTTCGGCCCGCAACGGGCGCGCCATACGGGTCACCAATGCGACATTCAAGGCGCCTATAGACGAAGAAAACCAGGTGATCGCCGATTACGACGCCGATACACCTGGGGACCAGCCCGCGCGCGTGTTGCCGGCCGGAAAATGCAATCGCATCCTCAATGC
>DLVK01000361.1:2924-5681 GCA_003444235.1 Rhodospirillaceae bacterium | reverse complement strand
TGACTGCACCATCGAGAATGGAGAGATCGGCCTTGAGATTACGGACCGGTTGTTTCTGAAATGTAAGCGATTTGACCGAAGCGCCAATATTGGCGTTGAACCGGTTAAGTATTCCAGCTCCGGCAGTTTGTAGCGGTGACCGGCTCTTCTTCTTTTTTGTGACGCGTTCTTTCTTTTTGCCTGCTGCTGGGGATTTTGGTTTCGACTTCGGGGACGGCTTTTTAGTGCGTTGGCCGGACTTGGACATATAGGAATCGAGGTTAAGCCGATCCGCCTCCACTCTTAGTCCGAATGCGGGTTTCGGCCCCAACACCAGGGTTAAACCGCCAACGATATTGGTATTATCGACCTTCGCCTTCAGCGAATGGGCCTGTAAATTATCCGGCGTACCTTGCAAGATGGTTTCCACCGAAAACCGCCGCAGCCTAGCGGACGAAATATCCGTCGGCTCCGCATCGAGCCAACGCAGAAAACCACGCAGTTCATCGGACTTCGCCCGTATGCGGACATTAACGAAAGGCTTCCCTTTGGCCACCTGAATCGTACCGGCAAGACCGGCCGAGGCGTTACCGGGCAACAACACACCAAGTTGCTGCAAATTCAATTGCCCTTCCGCCAGACGAATTTTGGCAGCGGCTTGACGTAACGGCTTGCCACGAAACTTCACCACCTTTGCCGAAGCCTCAAGTGTGAAATCTATATCTTGGGGCAGCGTGAAGGCCGGTAATTCGGGGTTTGACGCGGCCGATTCTTTATCCGACCCTGCACCCGCTTTAGCGACTGTTCCGGTTGCCGGGCGCGCACCAGGTTTAGAGCTCGATTTTCCTTCTTCCTGTCTCAGCAAAGTATCAAGATCGATGCTCTCTGCATCCAGGCGGGCCGAACCCTTCAGTGCGTCGGCGAACGATGCAGCGGCGGCACCCGTCGCCCGAACCGAGCCAACCTGAAGGGTCATATCAGATATTTCGGCATCGGATTGCGACGCTTTTAGCTTACCGGACAGGTCGAATTTATGCGCCAAAACTGCCGGCGCCGGGCCAGCCACGGCACCGATGAGGTCAGCGAGATTCGTCGACTTTGCCCGAACGCTGCCAGCGAAAACGGGCAGTCTAGCAAGATCCCTAACCGTGCCGTTGAGAGTGGCGCTCCCGCCCCCTTGCTTTAAGCCAACCGTAGCCGTCAGGGCCATCGGTTTCCCGTTTTCGAGTTTGCCGGTCGCGAACTCAAATCGAAGAGGGTAACCGCGGATTCCCGCATCACCTTTCAGCCTAAAAGGTCCCTGCAATGTGTCGAAAGAAATCTCGCTATTGAGATTATGTATGCTCTCGAGCTTCCCGCTTCGAGCGTCAAAATATGTAAGCTCACCATTTTCAATTCGAAAACTATCGACACGAATATCAAGTGGGGCTGAACGCGCGGACGGATCGGTGGATTCCACAGTTGCGGACTTTGAATCTCCAGCGCTCGCCGTCGTTGCGACAGGGCCTAAATCCCAACTCGCCTTACCGTCGCGGGTTACTTCAAGTGCCACTACGGGCTTGATCAAAGTCAAAATAACCCCAAGCTCGCCTTGCACCAGATCGCCAAGCGCCACACTCACACGAACATCGTCAAGGACGAGCATATCCTTGGTCTTGGCCCCTGCCACATTGGCAAACCGCACCCTGCTTACCTTCAATGCGAGGCTCGGTAGGACCGTCACTTCGATATCGCCGTCAATTTTGAGATCGCGCCCGGTCGCGTCACGCACCGCGGCGGCTATTTCCGATTTGTAGAGGTTCCAGTTAATAAATTGCGGGGCGATCAACACCGCGATCGCCAAAACCAGAATCAATGCCCCGGATGCAAAAAGAAACTTCTTCATCAGCTTCCTCGCCGTTCAAGGGCAAGCTGCATACAATTCTCCATGAGCGGACTTTACGACAAGCGGCCCCGAATGATGATTCATTTCAACGTCTTCGGTGCAACTTTTTAAACATATGGGCATGCACCCATTAACCCTCAACTAGACAAACGAATAGGCCGGCCATGGATTGGCCGGCCTTTCAACGCCATCGTTCTTGAATGTACTCAGGTGCCAGTGAAAACCGGTTTCCGTTTTTCCATAAATGCGGTGCGGCCTTCTTTGTAATCGTTACTGTCGAAGCAAATGCGGCCGATCTCTTTTAATGCCTCCATGTCGCGATCTTCTGGATTTTTCAGAATCTCGGTCACGGTCATCTTGGTCGCTTGAATGGAGAGTGGTGCGTTTTCCAGAATAGCGTCGGTATATTCCGCTACCGCTGCCTCCAACTCGGACGCGGGCACAACGCGATTGACGAGCCCGATACGGTGCGCTTCGTCAGCTTTAATGCGACGCGCCGTGATCAGAATATCCTTCGCATAGGAAGGTCCGACCAAGGTGCAAAGCTTGTAAATCGCATCATAGGAGTAGGCGATGCTCAGGCGAGCGGCAGGAATGCCGAGCTGAGAATCATCGGAACAGATGCGAAAGTCGGCCGACAGGGCCACCGCCATGCCGCCGCCCAGGCAATAGCCCTGGATCATGGCAATGATCGGTTTTTGGAAATTGGCAAGTGCGGCTTTGCCTTCGGCGGAAATTTTTTCGTACTCCGCAGCCGCATCCGCATTGGAGCGAGCTTTCTCGAATTGCGAGATATCCGCGCCCGCGACAAAGCTTTTGTCGCCGGCACCGGACACCACGAGACAGCGAACTCTTGGGTCTTCGGAGAAATCATCGAGAATGATTTTCGCCGC
>DLVK01000361.1:0-2601 GCA_003444235.1 Rhodospirillaceae bacterium | reverse complement strand
CCCCCTGCCACATCTCAAGGGACGTCGCATTCCGCTTTTCGGGATTGTTGAATATCAGGTGGCCGACGCCATCCCGTTTTTCGCCGATCATCTTATCGGTGGGTAGATCCATTGTTTTCTCCGTTTTCTCCAACGGTTGATCAGTTGAATGTATTACACCGGGCCTTAAACGATATTGCGGCCCAGGAGGTCTTTGATCGCCTCAGCGTCGTATCCCATTTCTTCCAGCACTTCTTCCGTATGCTGACCGAGGTCGGGTGTGGCGCGACGAACGTGATCCTCGACATTGGTGCGGCTCATGATAATCGGGGTACGAACCACCGGGAAATCACCGGCAGAACTGCCCTCCATCGGCCAAGCCATACCAAGGTGCTGGACCTGCGGGTCCTCGAAGACGTCGCCCATATTGTAGATCGGTCCGCACGGCACGCCGACTTCCTGCATCATATCGACCCAGTGCTTGGACGTTTCCTTACGCGTTTCCGCTTCGATTTCCACGCGCAGCGCATCGCGATTGTCCGAACGCTCCTGGAAGCCGACGAAACGCGGGTCCTCGATCAAATCATCGCGCCCGATCGCGGTACAGAACCGCTCGTACAGCACGCCACCCGAGGCGGCGATATTGATATGCCCGTCCTTGGTCTCGAACACGCCCGTCGGCACCGACGTGGGATGGTCGTTGCCCATCTGTTTCGGCACCTCGCCGTCCTTCAAGACCCGCGCGGCCTGGAAATCCATCATCGCGATGATCGCTTGCAGCAACGAAGTCTGCACCCATTGTCCTTTGCCCGAGCGCTCGCGCTCGAACAAGGCAGCCGCCATGCCGAACCCGAGGAACATGCCCGAGGTCAAATCGCAAATCGGAATGCCGACCCGAACCGGACCACCGCCGGGAATGCCGGTGACCGACATCAGCCCGCCCATTCCCTGCAGAATCTGATCGACGCCGGGACGATTGTCGTAAGGACCATCCTGGCCGAAGCCTGACAGGCTGCCATAGACGATGCGTGGGTTAATCTTGGCACAGCTTTCGTAATCCACTTTCAGCCGATGCTTGGTTTGCGACCGGAAGTTCTCCACCACCACGTCGGAAATTTTGACCAGCTCGTAGAACAGCTCGAGACCCTCGGGATTCTTTAAATCGATGGTCATGCTGCGCTTGTTGCGGTGCAGGTTCTGGAGATCGAACCCGTTGCGCGCGCCCAGAATGCTGCCCTTGTCCTTACTGATGGCGGCGGGCTGTTCGATCTTGATCGTATCGGCGCCCCAATCGGAAAGCAGCCTGACCGAGGTCGGGCCGGCGCGATGGGCCGTCAGATCCAATACCTTAATGCCGGCAAACGGTAGACTATCCTTAGCCATGGTGTTCCCTCCTGCTGGTTGCCACGAGCGAGCGCATTTTTTCGCGCCGATGGCGTTTTTCGTTGATTTCCGGGTTATAACAAGAATTGCGTTTTTTGGAAGTAGCTGGGGAGGAGAAACCTGTGGACGCACCTGTCTCAAAACTCAAATACGATCCGGACTCAAGCCCGATGCTTCGTTTTCACGAGGCCGTCGCTGATTTCATCAAAGGCGATGATACGCCACGCGCCTATCTCGAACGCTGCCTCGAGATCATATCCGAACGCGATCCGGCAATCTCCGCCTGGGTCCATTTCGCCCCCGACATCGCCCGCGCCGCCGCCGACGCGTCCACAGAGCGATACAAGGAGGGACGGCCGCTCTCGCTCATCGATGGCTGCCCGATGGCGGTCAAAGACATTATCGAGACTGCCGACATGCCGACCCAGATGAACAGCGCTATTTATGAAGACTGGCAACCCCTACGTGACGCAGCGTCGGTCTATGCCATTCGCGAAAGTGGTGCGGTGATCGTCGGCAAAACGGTGACCACCGAATTTGCCACCGGCGCGTCCGGACCGACCACGAATCCGTTTGACGCCGAACGCACCCCCGGCGGCTCGTCGAGCGGCACTGCCGCCGCAGTCGGCTCGGGCATGGTCCCGGCCGGGCTCGGCACCCAAACCGCCGGTTCGGTAGTCCGCCCCGCCGCCTATTGCGGCGCCTACGGCTTCAAACCGACCCACGCGTCGCTCAACATGGGTGGCATTCATCCGATCTCGAATACCCACGATGCGCTTGGCACCATTGCGGGCAGCATGGAAGATTGCTGGCGCATCGCCTATCAAATCGCCCGTCGTGTCGGGGGCACCGCACCCCACCCCGGTATGACTGGACCGGAAAGCCTCGAAGAAAGCATCAAACCGCTGCGTCTGATCCGGCTTTACACGGATGGCTGGCCCGAGGTCGAAGACGGAACGCGAGAAGCCTTCGAGGGCCTGCTGCAAAATCTCGAAAGCAAAGGGGTTGAGATCGTCGACAAGGAAGACGGTCCCGAGATCGCCGAGTTGGAGCGCCTGCTCGAAGGTGTCGACGGTATCGCCCGGTCGATCACGCAATATGAGCGTCGTTGGCCGTTCAACGACTACTACGAACGCCATCGGGACAAGCTGAGTTCGTATTTGCGCGCCAGCATGGAAAAGACCATGCAGATAACCCAGGACCAATACGATGAATCCGTGGCCCATCGGGCAAAGATCC
>DLVK01000246.1:0-2702 GCA_003444235.1 Rhodospirillaceae bacterium | reverse complement strand
TTGTCGCTTTTCTTCGCGGGCACGCCGGTAAAGCGTTCGTAGTGCCCTAGATCCAGGTCCGTTTCGGCACCATCGTCTGTGACAAAGACCTCGCCATGCTGATACGGGCTCATGGTGCCCGGGTCGACATTGAGATAAGGGTCGAGTTTTCTGAGGCGAACTTTGAAGCCGCGCGCTTGAAGCAATGCTCCTAACGCTGCGGAGGAGAGTCCTTTGCCGAGGGAAGATACAACGCCACCGGTGATAAAAATAAACCGCGTCATTGTCCCTCAGCCAAGTCGATCAATCCTTCTCCCCACCAAAATGCGAAACGCCATTATTTCGACAATGGAACCTGTGGTGCCCCTGATTTGGCGGGGGCGGCCGGGGCATCGGCTGCAGGCCTGTCGAGATCGATATTACTGCGATTATGGCTGCCTGCCATAATAGCCAGGGTCAAACTAGTCGCGATGAAGCAGGCCGCCATAACGGCGGTCGCCCGGGTCAGAAAATTGGCGGATCCACGCACGCTGACGAGCGCACCGCCGCTGCCGCCGATACCAAGCGCGCCGCCCTCGCTTTTCTGCATCAATACTGCAACCACAAGCCCGACCGCTAAGAACAGGTGAATTACCAGGACGATTTGTTCCATTTCATCTCCGTTGGTACGCGGACAAAGTCTCGACCACGCTCAACGACCTTACTTGCCGGAAATATTGCAGATTATTTAGCCAACTAATGCGTCTCTGGCTAGGGGCAAGATGCGGCAATCGCGAGAAAATCTTCCGCTTGCAAACTTGCGCCTCCAATCAAGCCGCCATCGACATCCGCTAAAGCAAGAAATTGTTTCGCGTTGTCCGGCTTCAGCGAACCTCCGTAAAGTATGCGCATGTCATTTGCCGCTGCATTTCCGGCCTTTTCGCCGATCATTGCTCTGATCGCGCCATGGACTTCCGCGACATCGTCCGGCGTAGGCGTCTTGCCGCTGCCGATTGCCCAAACAGGTTCGTATGCGATTACTGTGTTCGTGGCGTTGGCGTCGTTGGGAACGGAACCTCGGATTTGTTCAGCGACTACCTGTAAAGTTTCGCCGGAGTCGCGTTCCGCATCAGTTTCGCCGACACAGATTATGGCGCAGAGGCCTTGAGCCCATGCCGCAGAGACCTTCGCAGCAACATCGTCATTTTGTTCGCCATGGTCCGCGCGGCGTTCGGAATGGCCGAGAATTACATAGGTACAATTCAAATCGGTTAACATGGCAGCGCTAATGTCGCCGGTATGGGCGCCGCTCTCCTGCGGGTGACAATCTTGCGCGCCGAGCCCGACAGGACTGTCTGAAATCGCATGTCCGACCGAAGCCAAATAAAGCGCCGGTGGGCAGACCAGCAGTTCACACTCGTAGTCCGAGGCAGAGTTTGCCACCGCTTTCGCAAGCGCGGTTCCCTGTGCAAGATCGAGATTCATTTTCCAATTGCCGGCGATGAGCGGGCGGCGGGATGAGGTCATAACGGTATTTCCATCTGGATGAGTGTTTGCGGCGGAGATACGGGCGTCACGCATCCTAATGGATGGAAACGAATTGTTGAACCAAATACACTTGTTGTGGCGGTCAACCGACGCTATCTATCGTGCGAACTGCCCTCGGGCGATCCGTACTTGAAGGACCACAGACATGTTGCAGAATATTCGCGACGGCGTTGCCAAGATTTTGGTTTATCTCTTATTCGGCGTGCTTATTTTGAGTTTCGCGTTATGGGGTACAACCGACTTTTTCGGTCAAGGTGCGGTTCAGGCGGTGGTCGCGGAAGTCGGCGATAAGGAGATCACCGCGCAGTCCATCGAGCGCCAGTATCGTCGCCAGCTCGACACCTTACGCCGACGCGGTATTACTGAAGAGCAAGCGAGGCTTTTTGGTGTGCTCGAAAACGTTCTGGAACGTACTGTAACAGCAACAGTTTATGATCATGCTGCAGACAACCTTGGTCTGGCCGTAGGCACAGCTGCCATTGAGCGCGATATACGGGAGCGCTTCGGCCGAGTTGGCACTGTCCAATTCGATCAGCTTTTGCGTGAGAACGGCTATACGCTTAGAGAATATGAAATCGCGCGGCGGGCTGAAATTCCGCGAATGCAATTACTTGAAAGTGTTGCCGCCGGCGTCGCCGGTTCGAAAAAGCTGATCGCCAACCTACATCGTTGGCGGACCGAACAGCGCAGCGCGGATGCCTTTAAGGTATCAGCGGCGAATGTCAAAATTGCCCCGCCCAATGACTCGGATCTGGCGAAATTTCACCGCGAAAACAAGGGTCGTTTTACGGCACCAGAATATCGCGCTGTCACATATGTGCATGTGGATCCTGGAGAAGTGGCCAAATCGATCAAACTCGACGACGAGGTTCTCAAGCAACACTATAACGACCGCATTGATGAATTCACCGAACCCGAAAAACGGACCGTCTTTCAAATATTACTGAATACCAAGGAAGATGCCGATAAGGCATACCAACAATTGAAAAATGGAAAAAATTTCAATGATGTGGCTAAAGAAATTGCGAAACAAGATGAAAAGGTGACGCGGTTAGGCAGTATCACGAAAGCCGATCTTCCTCCGGCATTGGGTGATGAGGTTTTCAAACTCGAAAAAGATAAACCATCGGCTCCGATCAAGGATGGATTTGGTCATCGCATCGTATTGGTAAGCGAGATTATCCCACAGACGGTGC
>DLVK01000480.1:0-5265 GCA_003444235.1 Rhodospirillaceae bacterium | reverse complement strand
TGTTTGCGGGGGCACTCGATGAGCGTATCTCTGGCGTGCTTGCCGCTGGCTGTCTCGGTTTTATGGACAAGACTTTGTTGGCGCGTCGTGATCCTGAGGGACAAAACATAGTGCCTGGAATTTTGCGTTGGTTTGAATTGGACGCAGTCGTGGCACTATGTGCCCCCCGTCCGTTCCTCACCGTATCCGGCGATAGGGATCATATCTGGCCATTCGAGGGTGCCGAAGCGGTTGTCGAAGCCGCGCGACCGGTCTATCGGGAATTAGATGTACCGGACCGGCTGAAAGCGGAAAAAGCGATTGGCGGTCACCGGTTTTATCCGGACATTGTCTGGCCCGCATTTACACAACTTCTAGCCGCGGCCGGCCACGAGCTACCGGCATCGATGGAAAAGGAATTGTCCGCTTAAGCGTCGTCGACTGCGAATTCGGCTCGTACATAATCCAAGAGCAATGCAACACAGGCATCGATGTCGTTGGCCTGGGTGTCGACGATCAGGTCGGGATTGTCGGGCTGCTCATAGGGCGCGGAAACACCCGTGAAGTCTGGAATTTCGCCAGCGCGGGCACGTTTGTAGTGGCCTTTCGGATCGCGCATTTCGCAAGTTTGTAAGTCGGCGGCAACGGCAATCTCGCGAAAACTCTCGCCGGCCGCCGCCCGTGCTCGATCACGGTCGCTTTTATATGGCGAAATGAATGCGGCAATTATGATCAGTCCGGCACCGGCCATCAGCGCGGCAACTTCGCCGACACGACGAATATTCTCGGTCCGGTCTTCGGGTAGAAAACCTAGGTCTGCGTTCAGGCCGCGGCGCATATTATCGCCGTCGAGTACAAATACATTGTACCCAGCATCGAACAGCTGGCGTTCAAGCTCGACCGCAAGAGTTGATTTGCCCGAGCCCGGCAGGCCGGTGAACCACAACACGCCAGATTTATGGCCGTTGCGCGAGACCCGTGCGGTTGCACTAACGCGACTTTCCACTTCGACTACATTGTCGGAAGCGGCGCTATTTTTGTCATTCTGTTGGTTCATGAATCTGGAAAATTTTGTGAGGTGAGTATGCTGGGTTATGCCGAGTGCGACAGCCTCAGGTCAAGCTTTCACGGTCAAAACAATGCCGGCGACGGCGAGATCTTCATCAGCGACCGTGCGGAACGGAGCCGCAAGTTTTGGTCGAATCTTTTTAACCGAGGCGAGCGCGGCCTCGCGCAAGTCACTCGAGATATCCGGCCAATTTGCCGGCTTAATCTCGTCCTTAACGCCTGCCAGTCGGGTTATGCGGATATCGCCCTCCAAACCTTTTTCGTCGAGCCAGTTCTGATAGCGATGCAAAAGTACACGATTGGGGCGGCCCGATTGGCGTGTCATCCGTCGATACCAGTTCTCGCCGATGGTGAGAAAGGTAAGCGGGTGGTGCCCGGCGAACATGCCATGGTCACGAAAATCAATACGATGGATCAGCCGTCCACCAGGTTTTAACGCGCGTACCATATCGTCAAGCGCACCAATCGGATCGTAAAGATGCTCCAACACCGCACGCGACAAGATCGCATCGTAGCTGGCCCTTCGGTCCGAGAAGAATTCTTCTGCCGCAACGCCCGGATGGTAGGAGAGGCCGCTCATCGTATCCTCTCCGGGCTCGCCATCGAACAGATCTTCGGCGCCTTCTTCATTCGCTAGTGCTCGGTAGATCGGTCCTTGAATATCCGGATCCCGTTTCGAATAAAACCGGTCGATGGCGTGTACTTCGTCGGCGCCGTTGGCGAGAAGCAACAATGCAAGGCCGAAATTATCGCCGGGCCCGATTTCAGCGACCCTCCCGGTTAGCTGGGAGACGCCTCCATAGGCGAGATAGTCGGTAAAAACGTTGCGGATATAGGCGGTCGACTCTGCGACAGAAAGCGATTGATGACGGGAGCCGCTGGTGGTTTCGATACTGCCACTCGCCCGGCGTCGCCCGGCGCGCCAGTCATCGGCAAGATAGTAAATGCTACTTGCCGTCACGCTTTTCTTGACCAAAGCCCTTAGGCTCATGTCGGCTTTCTCAATCGTCCCAATAGCAGCCGGCTAGGCGTGCCCGCTGCTTGACCAATGCCAACACCGCATCGATGGTGGGCGTCGGCGTTTCGGTTAACTGGCCCAGCTCCTGGACAACGCCAACCAGAGCGTCGATTTCCATCGGCCGGCCACGCTCCAGATCTTGCAGCATCGAAGTTTTGTGGGCACCCACGGCCTTTGCCCCCGCAATCCGCTTGTCCACATCGACAGCGAGCCGTACGCCCAGCTTCTCTGCGATTTCAGCAGCCTCGACCATCATCGTCCGCACCACCGAGACGGTCGCATCGTCATCGCAGATGCCTTCCAGTGTTTCACCGGTAAGTGCGCTGATCGGATTAAAGCTGAGGTTGCCCCAAAGCTTGATCCAAATTTCGTCACGTATGCGTGGCCTTACCGGTGCTTTAAGCCCGGCGCCGATCAATGCCTTCGACAGTGCTTGGATGCGCTCCGACCGGCTACCATCCGGTTCGCCCAGGGTGAAGCGATCACCTTCGATATGTTGAATGACACCGGGCTCGGTTACTTCCGTCGCCGGGTAGACGACGCAGCCGATTGCACGTTCGGGGCCGATGTTTTCCCATTGCTTGTTCCCAGGGTCGACGCTTTCGAGCCGCTTGCCCGCATACGCGCCATCCTGACCGTAAAAATACCACCACGGCACGCCATTCACCGCGGTGACGACAGCGGTGTCGGGCCCCAAAAGGGGCTGCATATGGTCGACCACCCCGGGCACCGAATGCGCTTTCAAAGTGATAATCACATAATCCTGAGGGCCTAGTTCTGCGGGATCACTTGTTGCTGTTGGGTGAGTTATTCGGGATTGGCCATCGCGAATGAGGGTCAGGCCGTTTTGCTGCATTGCTTCCAAATGCGGCCCGCGGGCGATGAGTGAGACATCTTCTCCGGCTGCTGCCAGTTCGGCACCCATGAACCCGCCGATTGCACCGGCACCGTAGATACAAATCTTCATTCGGCCAGTCCGAGTTTCTCCGCAAGCCCGATGCGCTGCATTTTTCCCGTTGCTCCTTTCGGAATTTCGTCGAGAAAAAGGATTTTGCGGGGAACCTTGAAGTCGGCGAGCTTCTCCGAGGCGAAGTCTTTGATTTCCTGGTCGGTCGCTTCGGCGCCTTCGTTAAGAACGATAGCCGCGGCAACTTCCTCGCCCAACTTCGGATGCGGCATAGCGAAGGTTACTGTTTGGGCAACTGCCGGGTGCGATTGAATAATATTGTCGACTTCCAGCGGTGCGATCTTTTCGCCGCCGCGATTGATAATTTCCTTAAGCCGGCCGGTAATTTGTAAAAACCCGTCTTCGTCGAGCATTCCCTGATCGCCGGTACGGAACCAGCCATCGGTAAAATTCTCGGCATTGGCGGTCGGGTTGTTTTCGTAACCGTCCGTGACGTTGGGGCCGCGAATGACAATTTCGCCGATTTCTCCTTGGGGCCGGATATTGCCGTCGTCGTCCATGATTTCCACATTCGGTCCTGCGGCAACTCCTACCGATCCCGGCTTACGTTGACCCGGGGGTAATTGGTTACTTGCCATTTGATGGGCAGCTTCTGTCATGCCGTAGGATTCTATTACCGGCGCGCCAAAGGTCTCTTCCAGTTCCAGCATCACCGGTGGCGGCAACGAAGATGAAGAGGACCGGATAAATCGAAGCGACGTCTTTTCAAGAATTTCTTTGTTGCGTCCGGCGCGGGATAAAATTGCTTGGTGCATGGTCGGCACGGCGGTGTACCAGCTGGGAGTTGCCTCCTCGAGCCAGCTGAAAACCCGAAGTGCGTTGAAGGACGGACAACAAAATACCGCACCGCCTGCGGTTACCGACGATAGAACTGCGGCAATCAAGCCGTGAATATGAAAGAGTGGCATGATGTTCATGCAGCGGTCCGCAGCGGAAAGCGAAAGGATATCGCCGATATGTGCCGCCGATGCGGTAACGTTTGTCTGTGACAAGGGGACGATCTTGGGTCGCGAGGTTGTTCCGGAAGTGTGCAAGACCAGGGCTGTATCGTCCGGTTCCGCCATGCCGCCGCTTGCGGCTTGGTCGCCATTTCCATCGTTGGTGTTGCCGAGTATCGAAAAAGTGCCGGCTGGGTCGTCTTCCGACCAGTCGATTTCGAGAATTTCCAATTTGTGGGATTTTGCGACGTCGACCGCCGGAGAGTCGCTTCCCTTCTCCACCACGATCGCTTTGGCGTTCAGGTCGGACAGGTAAAAATCGAATTCGTCTGCGCGATAGCCGGGATTCAGCGGCGCCGTCGTGGCACAGGCGCCGACTGCTAGGAAGGCCGAAGCCATTTCGGGACCGTTTGGCAGCACTATCGCCACTCGATCATTGCGTCCCACGCCTCGTGCATTTAGTTCGCTTGCGGTTTTTGCAATATGTGATCGAAGCGCGTCGAAGCTGAGACTGGCCCGGCCAGGTGCTGCGATGGCGATATCGTCCGCTTGGCCGTATTCAAGGCAAGACGCAATAGTGTTGGCCATGGCTAATGTGTTCCCCGAAGTTGCTCTTTGTATTTGGTCGAACGGACAAGCCAGTTATTGCACCGTCCCTGCCGGAAAGCAGCAAAAAAAGTAGCGGTCAAAACAACGAGTATATCTTTTGAACAAAACGCGTTTATCGAGTAATTAATGAAAAAATAAATAAAACTTTAACCTTTTTTGGGGTAGCATCGCCCCAGCATTGGAGTTTCGGGTCGCAACGATGGCCCGGTATCGTGGAGACTGTCAGGGGAAGCAGTAAATTTGGGCTGGGGTGTGGTGAAAAGCCGCCCGGTTGAAACTGCTGTTATGGTTGAAGACGAAAATTTTGTCCTCGCCGCGCTAAAAGGCGCTGGAGACGTGGCGTATTGCTGGGATTTGGTGAAGGACAGTATTGAATGGGCAGGTGATGCTGTCGGTCTATTTGGTGCTAGTGAAGGAATCCTATCGACCGGTGACGGATTCACCGATCGACTGCACGCCGAGGATATGAAAACCCGCCGTAGTGCGCTGTCGCACCATATAGCGGACGGCGAATCTTTCGATTGCGAGTATCGTATCCGCGCGAAAAAAGGCGATTTCAAATGGATTCACGAATGCGGGCAAGTCGAAAGGTCGGATTCCGGCGAGCCCGTCCGTTTGACGGGTACACTGCGTGAGATCACTGCGCGCAAACGGCGTGAGGTGTTACTCGAACAGCGCGCTAGTTA
>DLVK01000015.1:0-5244 GCA_003444235.1 Rhodospirillaceae bacterium | reverse complement strand
GGTATCGATGAAGAAGTTTCTTGAACAGCGATTTGGTTTGTCGAGTGCTGGTGTAAGCATCGGCAGCGAGGCGTTGGCTGGTTTGGCGACGTTCTTGACCATGGCCTATATCATTTTCGTTAATCCGGCGATTTTGGGCGAGACCGGCATGGATAAAGGTGCGGTGTTCGTTGCCACGTGCCTCGCCGCCGCCATTGGCTCGATCCTGATGGGGTGTCTCGCCAACTACCCGATCGCTCTTGCCCCGGGAATGGGGTTGAATGCGTTCTTTACCTACACCGTTGTCGGCCAGATGGGTCATAGCTGGCAGGTGGCGCTCGGTGCCGTGTTTTTGTCCGGTGTTTTGTTTTTGGCGCTCAGCGTACTTCCGGTTCGCGAATGGATATTCAACGCCATTCCGAAATCGCTGAAACTGGCTATCTCCGCGGGTATCGGGCTTTTCCTCGCGGTGATCGCGTTGAAGAATGCTGGGATCATTGTCGTCGACAAACCGACCCTCGCCCGCCTTGGCGACGTTACCTCCGGCCCTGCATTGCTGGCCTTCTTTGGTTTTTTTGCATTGGTGGCGCTTGATCGTTGGCGGGTGCCAGGCGCAATATTGCTTGCGATCCTCGGCGTCACGCTGACTGGAGCAATGTTTGGTTTCAACCCGACCCCGGGATTGTTCAGTTTGCCGCCAAGTCCCGCAGCGACCTTCCTCGCCATGGATATCGTTGGCGCTCTGGAGGTCGGATTCATTTCGGTGGTCCTCGCCTTTTTGATGGTCGATCTATTCGACACAGCGGGTACGTTGGTTGGTCTCAGTCACCGCTTCGGACTTCTGGACAAGGATGGTCGTCTTCCTCGCCTCAAGGGCGCGCTTTATGCGGATAGCATCGCCACGGTCGCGGGTGCCGGGCTCGGCACCTCGACCACGACCAGCTACATCGAAAGCGCGGCCGGAATGAGGGCCGGAGGCCGGACTGGGCTAACAGCAATCTTCACCGGGTTTTGTTTTGTTGCTGCGCTGTTTTTGGCGCCGCTGGCGACCTCTATTCCAAGCTTTGCAACGGCGCCGGCCTTGCTGTTTGTCGCCTGTCTAATGGCCCAAGGATTGGCCGACCTGGATTGGAATGATGCGACCGAATACGCACCGGCATTTTTAACCGCGATTGGGATCCCTCTCACCTTTTCCATTGCCGATGGAATAGGGCTTGGATTTATCGCCTATGTGGGCATCAAATTGTTAGCCGGACGGCGCTGCGACCTCGATATGATGAGCCTGACCATCGCTGTGGTTTTTGCGGCTAAATTTTTATGGCTTTAACTTCGAAATTTGATGACAAGTCGGGAAATAGTGCTTAAAAACAACAGTCTTAACGGGATGGCGTCGGGTAAAGCCCATTCCAAGACGGTCTAAGTTTGGGGAGGACCAATAATCGAGAGACCAGTCGAATTTCGGCTCAAACCTCGTACAAAAATAATTAAAAAATTTATCCGGACGGGTGCCTTCGAGCCCCGTCTTTTTTTTGACTCCGGAGGGTATCGTTTAGGTGCGAAAACTGATGAAATCAGATTCGATGATCCACCACGCGACCCCAAACAAGGCGGTAGCGATCCCGGTGGTTACCAACATCTTGAGGCCAATGCGCGGTTTAGCGGGTGCGCTATCCGCGTGACCGGTTTTGGGGTCTACCTCTGGACGGTTACCAAAGGGCAAGACGGAGAAAAACACCATCCACCAAATGATGACATAAACAACCACGCCGGATGTCCAGCCCATTCATTTTTACTCCTGCAAAGACCTGTTTAAATATAAATTAAATGAACCCGTACTATGGGTTTCTTGCCCAGCAAATCGCGAAAAACATAGCGCACTTCTCTGGTAACCGCCTCGACAATCGCGTCATCTTTTTTACGTTGGCGGTCGCTCAATTTGTCTATCGCATGAGCTGCAGCGTCTTCCGCATCGTGCAGGATATCCTCTTCCTCACCTTCGTCGATGAGTCCGAACGTTGAAATTTCGGGCTCGACAGCCAGTTCGCCATCCTTATCGAGAGCGACGCTTACGACCACGGCACCGGAAAATTGCAACCTCCGCCGTTCGCGCATCGGGTATGAATCGAGTTCGACTAACCGACTCCCGTCTAGCCCAAGCTGTCCGGTTGGCACCTGATCGATCATTTGAGGCCCCTTTGGATCGAACCGAACCACCGTGCCGTTGGGCGCCACCTGGGTATGGGGAACCTGGCATTCCTCGGCGAGTTGCGCATGGGCCACCATGTGACGCATCTCTCCATGAACCGGAATGGCGATTTGTGGCCTGATAAATTGATACATGGCCTCCAATTCTTTTCGTGCCGGGTGCCCGGACACATGAATATCGGAGTCTTGTGCGGTGAAGACTTCGATGCCTTGTCCCACGAACTGATTTTGTAGCCTACCGATAGCGACTTCATTTCCGGGTATGATCCGGCTGGAAAAAATCACCGCATCACCGGCGTCGAGTTGAACTTCGCGGTTATCGCCCCGTGCAAGTCGGGCCAATGCGGCGCGAGGCTCGCCTTGTGACCCGGTGCAGATGTAGAGCACCTTATCCTTCGGCAGATAGCCCGCCTCTTCCTCGGGGATGAATTTCGGTAAATTCTTAAAAATCCCGATTTCCCGCGCGATTTGATTGATGCGGTGTAGCGAGCGTCCCACCAGAACCACCTCGCGATCGCACGCATGGGCCGCTTCAACGATGGTTTGCAGGCGTGCGACGTTCGACGCGAAGCTTCCGACCGCAACTCTATTTTTCAGCCCACCGATTAGGTCCCGCAAATTATCCGCCAATGATCCTTCCGAGCCCGACACGCCGTCGACCAATGCGTTGGTGGAATCGCAGACCATGGCGAGTACGCCTTCATCCCCCACCCTACGTAGAGCATCTTCGTCGCTGGCTTCACCGATCACCGGATCGTCGTCGAATTTCCAGTCGCCCGTATGCATGACGGTCCCGGCGGACGTACGAATGACAAGCGCGTTAGGTTCCGGGATCGAATGGGTCATCGTGATCAATTCGATATCGAAAGGCCCAAGGTCAAAACGGCTCGAAAGCCCGACTTCGTGTAGGGGCACTGACTCTTCCAATCCAAACTCCGCAAGCTTTCGGCGCAACATGCTGGCGGCAAAGCCCGTTGCGTAGACGGGGCATTGCAGTTTCGGCCACAAATATGGAACCGCGCCGAGATGATCTTCGTGAGCGTGAGTCAAAACCAATCCTGCGAGCGTATCCCGTCGCTCTTCGATGAAAGCAGGGTCAGCCATTACTGCATCTATGCCGGGAATATAATCCTCACCGAAACTGACACCGAGATCGACCATCATCCAAGCCCCGTCATGGCCGTACAGGTACAAATTCATTCCTATCTCCCCGGCCCCGCCGAGCGCGAGAAATAGCACCTCGTCTGCCCCCGGCACGCCAGTACTCTGATAGGAGCTCATTTGGCGTTGCGGAGGTAGATTTGGGCGAGACCCCGCGTGGTCATATCCGGGTCGTTCGCTTCAATGGAATCGGTGGCGTCTGTAAATATTTGCGCCAGGCCGCCAGTTGCGACCGCCTTGAGCTCCTGGCCATATTCTTGGGTAATGCGGGCAATTAGCCCCTCTATGAGTCCAACATATCCCCAAAAAACGCCGGACTGCATCGCCGGGACGGTAGATTTACCGATGACCGAGCTTGGCTGTTCGACCGAAATCCGGGGAAGACGCGCGGCGGCTTGATACAACGCTTCGACAGATAGATTCACGCCAGGTGCGATAATACCGCCGGTATAATTACCCGCGGCGTCGATTACATCGAACGTAGTTGCGGTTCCGAAATCGACAATGATCAACGGCCCCCCGAAGCGCCCATAAGCGGCGACCGCATTGGCGATCCGATCGTCCCCTACATGATCAGGACGTTCCAGCATTATGTCGAGACCTAGATCGACCTCCGGGTCGTCGATCAGCATGGGTGCGCACTTGAGATACTGCTGGCAGAGCTGAATTAGATTGATTTTCGCTTCCGGCACCACGCTTGCCAAAATCGCGCCATCTATATCTTTGGATGCTAAGCCTTCCAGATCCAGCAACTGGGTAAGCCAAACTGCGTATTCGTCTGCGGTGCGTTTCGGATGATTGCCGCAACGCCAGGTAACCCGACAGTCCTCACCGTCATAGATCGCAAAGACAACGTTTGTATTGCCGGAATCGATTGCCAAAAGCATGGGGCGCTTGCCGTTCCTTTAGCTCAAAAATACGTCACCAGCGGTGAATTTCTCTACCCCTCCGTCTGCAAGCCGCAGAATCAGAGCACCGCTGTCATCGAGTGCCTCGAAAATGCCTGTGCGCTCCGTCTTGCCGGCGCGAACAACGATCTCTTCGCCCAATCCTGCCGCATGGTCAAGCCAATCGGCGAGTATCGGTTTCAGGCCTGCCGTTTCCCATCGTGCGGTGGTTTTAAAAAATCCTTCGGCCAAAGTCGAAAACAATGCCGCGGCATCAATATCGCAACCCAACGATTGGAGTGAGACCACGGGGCGATCGATACCGTCCGGCGCCGCTGCGACATTGACCCCTACTCCAACAATCACACTTGGCCGCTCTGAAACCGGGCCAGTGGCGACTTCCAGAAGGATTCCAGACAGTTTCGCATCGCCGATTAGCAGGTCATTAGGCCATTTGAGCTTGGCCACATGAGGTTCAGGAAGGACACCGGCAATGCATTTCCGTAAGGCGACGGCAATGACAAAGCTAAGTTCGCTCAATCGGGGCACGGCTACATGCGGCGAAACGATAAAACTGCAGGCAAGATTTCCTTCAAGGTTTTGCCAGGATCGGCCACTGCGCCCACGACCGGCGGTTTGATGATCGGCGATTATTGCGGTGCCGTCGCAAAACCCAGCGTTGACCAGCGTCTTGGCTTGATCATTGGTCGATCCAAGTTCGCAAAACTTGAAGATTCGATAGTTGGTTTCTGGGGCCGTCATGTCGGCCATCTAAGTTAGCTTTTAAACAACGCCGACGCCGCAGTGGTCGCTGTATCGACGAGGAGCGACGGGCTTAGGAAGAATAACAGGACGAGAATTGCAGAACCGAACATTACCACTCCGATGCGTCGGCCGGTTTTCCGATCGAGCTCATCGGTTGGATCCTCGAAATAGACCACCTTGATGATACGGAGGTAATAAAATGCGGAAACCACGCTGGATAGGACGCCAATGATAGCGAGCGTATAGA
>DLVK01000157.1:3388-6641 GCA_003444235.1 Rhodospirillaceae bacterium | reverse complement strand
GTCGTGGCTCGGTTCAGGGGTTAAGCTATACTACGGATCGGTAAAGAGGGAGACTGGCCATGGGCAAGGCCCGCATCAAGCATATTCAGCTGAAGGTCGAGGACATGGACCGAACGGCAAAATTTTATAAATCCGTATTCGGATTCGAAGAGCCCGAGCGTCGGCATACTCGGGGCGATCATTGGACGGCACACCTTACCGACGGCACCGTCGACCTCGCTTGCACCCAATATGACGACGAAGAATCTACCGAAGCACTGGCCCATGGTGCCGGATACAAGATCGGCCATTTCGGCATCGAGGTGGAAGACCTCGAAACGACAGCGGCCAAACTAAAAGAGTATGGTTGCAGGATCGTAAGCCCGCCCGGCCAAGTGCCTATCAAGTTCTTCGTACCCGGAGGGGGCGGCATGGCTGAAATCGCACCACTCGGCGCTTTCAAACGGCCGCGCACGGGAAAATTCAAGGATATCGATAAATAGCGGCTAGCGCCGTTGACCCGCGGATTGCCCAACGCGCGCGATACGCAGAATGTTGGTCGCGCCCGGCGTACCAAATGGAACGCCTGCGGTAATAACGATTCGATCCCCGACTTCGGCAAAACCGTCCTGCAATACTCGGTCGCTTGCGAACTCGACCATCTGAGCAAAATCGCGCGCATCAAGCGTATGGACGCTATGCACCCCCCAAACCGCTGCAAGCCGCCGAGCGGTAGCAATCGACGGTGTGAGCCCGATTACGGGCACTTCGGGCCGCTCGCGTGCAGCGCGACGAGTGGTCGATCCTGAAGTGGTGTAGGTGACGATAGCCTTCGCAGAGAGAGTCTCGGCGACCTGGCTCGCCGCCGCACTGATAGCATCCGCCGCCGTTGCCTCGGGCAATACGCGTTCGGCTTCCAGAAATCGGCGATATTGGGAATCACTCTCGGTGTGTTCGACGATCCTATTCATAATGGCTGCCGCTTCGATCGGATAATCTCCGGCGGCGGTCTCCGCCGACAGCATTACCCCATCAGCACCATCATAGACTGCGGTCGCCACGTCCGAGGCCTCGGCGCGCGTGGGCGTCGGTGCGGTGATCATGGATTCGAGCATCTGGGTGGCAACAATGACCGGCTTACCCATCTGCCGGGATAGCGCAACAATGCGCTTTTGCAGCACGGGAACCTCTTCTGGCGGCATTTCGACACCGAGATCACCACGGGCAACCATCACCATATCGGACATCTCGACCAACTCGTCCAAATGCTGGATCGCCGTCGGTTTCTCGAGTTTGGTCAACAGGGCGGCGCGGTTTTGTATCAGTTTGCGCGCGTCGGCCAAATCCTGCGGACGCTGGACGAAAGACAAAGCGCAAATATCGACACCGTTATCGAGACCGAAATTCATGTCCTTCAAATCTTTCTCGGTCAGCGCGGAGAGCGGCAACACGACGCCTGGGACGTTGACACCCTTTCGGTCAGACAACTTGCCGCCGGTCACGACTTCCGTATCCGCGAAATCACCGCCGCACTCGACAACACGTAGCCGGATTTTGCCGTCATCTAGCAGCAAGTCTGTGGATGGCTCGAGGGCGGCAAAGATCTCCCGATGCGGCAGGGTTACACGTGTCTGAGAACCAGGCTTATCCTCTAGCTCTAATCGAAAGGTGTCGCCGGCATTGAGCTCAATTGGCCCATCCGGGAATGTGCCGACGCGCAGTTTCGGACCCTGCAAATCCATCATGATGGCGATGGGCCGGCCGGTCTCCTTTTCGATCTCACGAATGGCATCGATACTGGCTTTCTTATCCGAATGATCGCCATGGCTGAAATTTAGCCGAAACACATCGACGCCCGTATCAAACAGGGCACGGATGGTTTCCGGCGCCGCCGAGGCGGGACCCAGCGTTGCCACGATTTTGGTCAAATGTTGCCGTCGCATGAGCAAACCCTAGTGTAACTCGCCCCCGAAATCAGCAAGCAAATGCAACATGTTCATTAATTTTTCGTGTCTCCGATCGCTCCAAGTCGAGCAAGTGCGATACCGGCAAGTACGACGACACCTCCCACAAGCTGCCATGGCCCCAAACCCTCATGCAGGATAAAGCCAGCCAAAAGCGCGGCTGCAACCGGCTCCAATAACAAGCCAACGGCAGTGATACTGGCCGGCAGTACTGCCAACGCATAGGCGATCAACCCTTGTCCAGCTGCCTGGCTGATCCAGGCCAAGGCCAATAACATCAACCAACCCTCGGCACTCTCGGCAAACAGTTGTCCCTCGAAGATGAGTGCCGGTACCAAAAGGCAAACAGCCGTTGCAACTGTGCTCCAAAACAGAATCACCGCAGCACCATAGGTTCGGCGCAAGCGTTCCAGCGTGAGCAGGTATCCGGCGAGAAACATCGCAGTCACAACGCCGTAGGCATCGCCGGTTAGCCGGTCGGGCCGGAAACTAAGGCTCGCATGAATTAGGCAAATCGCCCCTAGTAGCGCGAGCGCCATACCCGCAACGAAAGTTTTCGTGACCGTCTGGCGAAACAATACCCAGCCAATGAGTACAACGAAGACCGGCGCGGTATTGGCAAAAAGGGTGGCATTGGCAACGGCGGTACCGAACAACGACAGATGCCAAAAAGCGAGATCACCGGCAAAAAAGAATCCCGCAAGCGCCATCAAAGCTGCATCGCCGGTGTTTTTAGGACGTTCGATTTTCCCGCGATCAACAATCAGCAGCCAAACAGCGATCGCAGGTATGGCGAGAAAGGCACGATGAAAAGCGGCGGCGAACGGCCCCATTTCGCCGAGCCTGAGGAAAATCGGCGACGCACCCACAGCCACCGCCCCCGCTGCTAGCGCAAACAGGGCGCGGCGATCCGCAGGCAAGCTCGAAAAAGGCGCATTCATGGCCGGACTATAGTAAAACATTCGAAATTGGGAAAAGAGACGGTCGAGCGCCGTCCTTTAAAGACGGAGCACAAAATGGACGAACAAACCAAAACCGAGTTGGAAGCAGCCGCCTTTCGTCGTCTGGTCGAGCATTTCCGCGAGAGGACGGACGTACAGAATATCGACATGATGAATTTGGCCGGCTTTTGCCGTAACTGCCTGTCGAAATGGTACCTCGCCGCAGCCGAGGAAAAAGGCCTCGAACTCGACTACGAGGGTGCTCGGGAGATCGTCTACGGAATGCCTTACGGCGAGTGGAAAGATCA
Source organism: Rhodospirillaceae bacterium (assembly GCA_003444235.1). Taxonomy (GTDB): domain Bacteria; phylum Pseudomonadota; class Alphaproteobacteria; order UBA8366; family UBA8366; genus UBA8366. The sequence continues at coordinate 3,449 of DLVK01000157.1, read as the reverse complement.
GTATCAAAGCGAAGCCACGCCCGAACAAATCGCCCAATTCAAAGACCAAGAAAAAAGCTGA
>DLVK01000157.1:2761-3079 GCA_003444235.1 Rhodospirillaceae bacterium | reverse complement strand
CAAAAAAGCTGCCCCGCCGCTTCACAAGCCAACCCGAATCAGTCTAGCGTCGCCTCGAAAGAAAACACATCCAAGGAGGTACCGATGCCCGATGTCGGCGGGGTCGCAGGCGAACGCTTGCGGTCATTCATCGAACGAATTGAACGTTTGGAAGAAGAACGCGGCGCGCTTGGCGAGGATTTGCGCGAAGTCTACGCCGAGGCAAAAGCCACAGGGTTCGATCCGAAAATCATGCGCCAGATCGTGCGTTTGCGGAAAATGGAGTCATCGGACCGAGAAGAGCAGGAATTTCTACTCGATACCTACAAGGCCGCGCTC
>DLVK01000157.1:0-2477 GCA_003444235.1 Rhodospirillaceae bacterium | reverse complement strand
GCGCAGCGAACAGGAAACCATCCTCGATACCTACAAGGCCGCGCTCGGCATGATAGCGCCGATCGGTCCAGAGCCAAGCACATCGTCCGAAGGGCAATCAGAATAAGGTAAGTATCCTAGAAAGGCGGCGTTATCGGCCGATGCCGATACCAATACCGAACCCGCCCGAGCCGCCGCCCTCTTCTTTCTCTTCATCATCGCCACTGTTGCTCCCGCCACCGAGTCCGATTCCGAGCCCGAAACCGCCAGTACCTACGCCGATGCCGACGCCCGAACCTTCGTCACCGGTCGATACGCCGGCGTTAACGCCGCCGCCAGTGCCAACACCGACAGACGCGCCGCTGCCGCTGCTTCCCACACCAACGCTCGTACCGCCGGGTCCAGTTTCGACACCGACACCGTCTTCGGTCTCAACACCGACGTTCTGAGCCAATTGTTCGCTTGTGGACGGAAGCGCGTTCCACTGAACCGGTGCCGTCGGAGGCGGAGCATCCGGCGGGCCGGCCGGACCGGGCGAAGGATTTTGCGAAGACGGATTGTTCCATTTAATTCCGCCACTGCCGCTAGATTGGCTTGGGGGAGGACCGGAAGCCGGAGCACCTTGCGCGGGCGGATTACCCCATCCGCCGCCGGACCCTTGTGGCGGGGGAGAGCCTCCGGCGCTATTCCCGGATGGCGGTGGTGACGGATTGCTCCAACTTTCACCGCCGCCGGACTTGCCTTGCTGGCCTCCGCCGCCACCGGACGCAGAGACAAATTTGATTTCAGATTTAGCACCGGCCAATGGCACACCATCGCCTAAGGCCAGTATTTGCACGAATACGGGTTTGTCAGGCGGCGATTGCGGCGCGGTGTAAACCGGTTGGAAATCTCGACTCAGTTTGCCTTTTCTGTCGTCGGCGACACCTTCAGCATCGATCGACCATGTCAGTCGCGCATTCGCCGGCAGGTTTGAAAGTTTCGCGCTCAATTTTACGGTCTGCCCCGGCGCCACGACGATCGGCGAAGGCTGGATTTCAACTTTGACCTTTTCCGCGAACCCCGCCGAAGGCAGAGCAACGAATGCTGCCAGTCCCGCCGCAAAGAACAAGCCAATTAGTGAGCAATTCCGTGCATTTACAAACATGCTGATGAATCCCTTCCGGAAAAAATTAGCAGCCGTAGCAACCGCATTGGAAATCTATTTTAAAATCAGGGCAATTTTAAGGCATGCGCGATGGCGCATCAGTGATCACGGACACTGTAACTATTCAGCCGCGTTTCGTTGCGGTGTCGGATTTTCGAACTGCTCGAGAAGCGCCTCTCCGCAAGAGCGAGCACGAACAATCGAGTCGAGCTTAACGTGGCCGTAACCCCTGATGGATTCCGGAATCGATGCGATTTCCACCGCCAACTGATAGTTTCCGCGATGAAGACTTTGACCGAGCCTTTCCAAACCCTGTCGATAGTCTTCGATCAACGCACGCTCCATGCGGCGCTCCTCCGTATGGCCGAACGGATCAAAAATTGTACCTCGTAGCGCCTTCAACTTTGCAAGCATACGAAATGCTGTCATCACCCAGGCACCGTACCGTCTTTTCTGCAAATGACCGGTCTCCGGGTCGCGCTTAGCGAAGATTGGCGGCGCCAGATGGAACTCAATCTCGAAATCGCCGTCGAATGTCCGTGTAAGCTCCCGATGGAACGATTTTCGGGCATAGAGCCGTGCGACTTCATACTCGTCCTTGTAGGCCATCAGCTTGAACGCGTTTCGCGCCACCGCTTGGCTCAACTCATCTTCGCCCGGGACCCGGTCTTGCTCGATCCGGCGGACCCGCGCAACCAAATCTCTATAACGCGCCGCATAAAACCGACTCTGATAGCGGGTCAAAAACCGAACCCGATCTTCGATCAAACTTTCGAGGGACTCTTCGGTTTCCTCTTCAGGTGAGCCCGCGACCAATTCCTCAACTGCTCGCCCGTCATGTGCTGCCCTACGGCCCCAAAGAAAGGCCTGCTTGTTGGCTTCGACAGCGACATTATTCAGTTCAAGCGCCTGCTCGATCGCTTCCCTGGACACCGGCATCAAACCAAGCTGCCAAGCGTATCCCATCATGAAAAGATTTGCGGCAATGGAATCGCCGATCAATGCGGTCGCGAGACCTGTAGCATCGACGAAGTGCGTGCGCTTGGCACCCACGGCTCTGTTCAATGTGGCTCCGAGCCCTGCACCCGGGAACTCGTAATCCGGGTTGCGTGTGAAATCGCCGGTGATGATTTCGTGCGTGTTGATTACCGCCGACGTCTTGCCCTTGGCGATCTTCTCCAAGTTATCGCCGCGCGCGGTGACGATGACATCGCCTCCAAGTATTACGTCTGCACCGCCGGAGGCGAGGCGCACCGAGTAAAGCTGTTCGGAATCGGCGGCGATTTTGACATGGCTCACCACCGCACCGCCCTTCTGGGCGAGCCCGGTCATATCTAGCACCGAACACCCT
>DLVK01000192.1:3015-4928 GCA_003444235.1 Rhodospirillaceae bacterium | reverse complement strand
CACCACTTCGACCAGAAAGCTTTCCTCGGAACCACACAGACCGCAACAATCGTCGGGCCGGGGAACGAAGAACGGGTAGTCTTCGAAATCGAGGCTTTTGACCTTTGTATAAGGCGGAATTGCATAGATGCGTTTTTCGCGGCCGGCGGAAAGGACTTGCAGCCCCGCCATCTGGTGCATTTTCGGATTGTCGTACTTCGGTATCGGTGATGGGCACATCAGATGGCGATCGTTCACCATAACCGGATAGGCATAGGCGACAGCGATTTCGCCGAATTTGGCAACGTCGTCGTAAAGGCGCACATGCATCAAGCCATATTCCTCATAGGCGTGCATCATGCGGGTTTCGGTCTCGCGCGGTTCCAGCGGGCGCATGGGCTCCGGCTGCGGTACCTGGTAGACGATGATCTGGTCCTCGCGAAGCGACACCTCGGGTATGCGATGGCGGGTTTGAATGACGGTTGCTTCCTCGGTTTCTTCGGTCGTGGCGACGTCGCAGACGCGGGCGAAAAAGCCGCGAATGCTGACGGCGTTTGTGGTGTCGTCGGCGCCCTGATCGATCACCTTGAAGGTGTCTTCAGGTCCGAGGATGCTGGCGGATAGTTGAATGCCACCGGTTCCCCAGCCATAGGGGAGTGGCATTTCTCGGCTACCGAAGGGAACCTGGTACCCGGGCGTCGTCACCGCTTTTAGGATGCAACGTCGAACCATGCGCTTCGTCTGTTCGTCGAGATAGCCGTAATTGTAGGTGCCATCGACGGAATGACGCGATGCTGCTGCTAACGCTCCGTCTTGCTTGGAGCTTTCCGGTCCCGCGCTCATTCTGCTGCTGCCTTTTTGGTTCTGTCGAAATATTTTTGGCGCAAGCCGCGGATCATCTGCATCTCGGTTTGGAAATCCACGTAGTGGGGCAGTTTGAGATGCTGTACGAAGCCGGATGCCTCGACATTGTCGCTGTGATAGAGAACGAATTCCGGACTTTGCGCCGGATATTTTGCTTCTTCCCCAAGCTCTTCCGAGCGCAACGCGCGGTCGACCAGCGACATTCCCATGGCCTTGCGCTCGGAATGGCCGAAGGCGATGCCGTAACCGCGCGTAAACTGCGGCGCGGTGTTTTTGGAGCCTTTGAATTGAGTCACCATTTGGCACTCGGTGACTTCGATCTCACCGATGACGATGGGAAATCCGAGCTCCTCGGGGATGATTTCCACCTCTACCTTGCCGTAGCGGACCTCGCCGGCGAATGGATGGGTGCCGCCGAAACCTCGTTGGGTCGAATAGCCTAGTGCGAGGACAAAGCCTTCGTCACCGCGCACCAGATTCTGCAGCCGCTGATCCCGGTCCGCAGGAAAACTGAGCGATTCCCGGGTCAGGTCGTAGGGTTCGTCGGCGTCGGGGTCCGGAATTTCACGTTCGATGACATTCTCCTGGTCGAGGATGTCCATGACCTGCGGCGTTTCAGGGTCGACGGGCTCTTCAGCCATTTCCGCTTCGATCCCGTCGCTCCCGCCCTCGGCCATGAGTTGGAAATCGAGCAGCCTGTGGGTGTAGTCGAAGGTCGGGCCCAAAACCTGGCCGCCGGGAATATCCTTGTAGAGCGCCGATACGCGGCGTTGGATGTTCATCCGGTTGGTGTCGATGGGCTCGGCCATCGCCAGCCTCGGCAGAGTGGTGCGAAAGGCGCGCAACAGGAAGATTGCCTCGACCAAATCACCGCAGGCTTGCTTGATCGCGAGTGCCGCTAGGTCAGGATCGTAGAGAGACCCTTCGGTCATGACCCGGTGCACGGCAAACCGCATCTGCGTTTTGATCTGCGCGATGGTTAGTTCGGGGGTGTCCTTATCGCCGCGGCGTTTTTCGGCGATGAGCTTGTGAGAATTGCGGATGGCGCGTTCGCCACCCTTTACGGCGCC
>DLVK01000192.1:0-2706 GCA_003444235.1 Rhodospirillaceae bacterium | reverse complement strand
CCCTTTACGGCGACATACATATCAGGTTTCCACGATTACGCTGCGCGGCAAGCCAATGGCTTCGTTGCCGCAGGTCAAAAGAACGTCGATGCCGAGTGGATAACACCCGGCGTTTATGGCCCAATCCTGCCAGAACCAGTCCGGCAAACCTTCGGCTTGTATTTTTACTTCGGTCTTGATGCCCGGGCCGTGGGCGGTGACCGTCTGTCCGGCGTCAAGGGAGGTCACTTGGAAAATGACGGTTGCAGAACGGTCGGGATAAAGTTCGTTTCCTTGGGCGAATTCGCCAAGACGCGGCGCCGCATTTGCGTCGCACACGACAGCAAAATCACCTTCGGCCGATTTGGACATCAGCGGACAACCGCAATGGAACCTCAAAAAGTCCTGAACCTGATCAACATCCGCTTTGGCATCGAGCCAAACCGGAGTGTCCATGTCGGCGAGCATCAGTAGGAAGGCGGAAGTGGCGGTGTTCAACGGTGCTGGTGCGTCCTCCAAGCGGTCGAATCGTTGCCGTTTGCCGGGAAAAGAAAAAGCATCGAGGGCGGCGCGGAAGGTGGCCTGAGAATCGAGTACCGGATCTTCGAACCCGGGCTTTAGGTTGGCGGTATCTACGGCGGAGGTCATTTCTTGCCGTATCCTTTGCCCTCATATTGGGCCTTACTGGTGAGGCTGACGCCGCGCTCCATGGCAAGAAAATCTACCTTTGTGGCATTGGCGCGCTTGCTTTCCTCATCGTTACGCTTCTTCTGGGCCACGGCGAGTGGCGCGATGACGGTGCTCTCTACAGCGGCAGAGTGTTCGTCGGTCTGCATCAGGGCGTCGCAGAGGGCAGCCAATTCAGCATGGCGCGTGCTACGAGCCAAAATATAGCCGTATCCCGCAGTCCCATCCGCGAGACGGAGCGCGCAGCGAGTCATGGTTGCTTCGCCTAGATTGAAAGGGTCCCCGGTGCCGCCTGCGCGGGCGCGAATCATGGTCGAGCCGAACTCCGGTTGCCGAAGCCAGGTGTATTCCGGCTCGAGCCCAAGCTGATCCCAAGCGGTTTCAAGCTCGTCTTCCTCGGCTTTGGCAAGGGTTGCCATCCAGGATTGTCGCCGTTCTTGCTCCGGCGATAATGCATTGCTCACGGTCGCGACCTCCCAGTTCGACTTCGATTATAAAATATAGATGTCTAGACAACATCATGTTAAGCTCCCAACCATGGATTTGTAAAGAGCTATCGAGCGCTTTTCGCAATGAACATTTGGCCAGGATCGCAACAGACATGAATATGATACGTGCCGAAGGCGTAACTCTGTGGCGCCAGATTGCCGAAGTGCTCCGCGATGAGATTGGCCGTAAGCTTTTCGGTGCTGCCGGTCGCCTGCCGCCGGAAAAGGAATTGGCAGCGCGGTTCGGCGTTAACCGTCATACGGTGCGCCGTGCTATTGCCGAACTGGAAACGGAAGGATTGGTTCGTACCGAGCACGGGCGCGGCACGTTCGTGCTCGAAGGCTTCATCGATTATCAACTCGGCAAGCGGACACGCTTCAGCGAAAACATTCGCCGTCTCAACATGGAGCCGTCGCGTGAAGTGCTGCAGATTTTTTGCGAGCCGGCACCGGCGAACGTGGCGAAGGCGCTAGGCCTCAAACGGGGCAGCGACGTCATTCATTTGGAGACGCGGAGCCTTGCAAATCGAGAGGTTAACAGTCTGGCGTCGCATTATTTTTCAGCTCGGCGGTTCCCGGATTTAATCACGGTGTTCGAAAAGGAAAGTTCGATCACGAAAGCGCTGAAGAAACTGGGCGTGGCGGACTATTTGCGGAAACGGACCGCCATCACGGGCCGAATGCCCGATGCCTACGAAGCACGGCAATTGGAAATTCCCAAAAACCAGCCGGTCTTGGTGGCTGAAGCGGTCAACGTGGATGCGAACGGCAAACCGCTGGAATTTTGCATTAGCCGCAGCCCCGCCAACCGGCGCCAATTCGTCGTCGAGACGTAGGGTCGGTTACGCGGAAGATAGATAATACGCTCAAGTCGGGTCCCGATATCGCAGCATGTCGCGGTTCAAATCAGACAGCTTCGTAATACCCATCAGCTTCATATCGCGTTCGATTTCAGCACGTAGGTTCCCAAGTGTTTTTTCGACACCAGCCTGACCGGCGGCGGCAAGGGCGTATAGGTAGAACCGTCCGCCGGAGCAGGCAGTCGCGCCGGCGGCCATCGCCTTCAATACATGCGTGCCACGCTTGATGCCGCCATCGAGGACAATATCGATGTCGCCCCCCACCGCATCGGCTATTTCGGCTATCTGGTCAAAAGGCGTGCGCGATCCGTCCAACTGACGGCCGCCATGGTTGGAAATCATGATCGAGGTCGCACCGATTTCCACCGCGCGTTTGGCATCGGCAACGCTCATAATGCCCTTGAGGCAGAATTGACCGCCCCAATCCTGGCAAATTTTCTCCGCGTCGTCCCAATTCAAAGATTGATCGAGCATTTTGGTAATGTAGTCGCCGATCGAGATGGTGATGTTCGACCCTTCTTCCACATAGTCTTTCAATTGCGACAATTCGAAGGCCTCGCGGAACAGGAAATTCAGTGCCCATCCGGGGTGAGTTGCGAAACTCATCAAGCTGGAGAGCGTCAGTTTCGGCGGCAAGGTAAAACCTGTGCGTAGATCGCGTTCTCGATTGCCGCCGATAATCGTATCGACGG
>DLVK01000236.1:0-6818 GCA_003444235.1 Rhodospirillaceae bacterium | reverse complement strand
CATCGAAGGGAAGGGCGCGTTGATTAGCCTTCTGCGCGCAACACCCGACGGAGTGCCTCCGCGCAAAGGCCCCCGCGACATGTATGCCAATTCCGGGATCGGCGAAGCGGACTACCAGCGCTACGACCGTGACGTTACAAAGGCCACCATCGACTGGCTTGGGGCGCATGCGAAAGGTCGTGACAAACCATTTGTTCTTTTCGTGTCCTATGCCAGTCCGCATCCGCCATTTGCGGTGCCGGATAGGTTGTTCGACAAATACCCGCCGGACAAAATGCCTTTGCCGGTGCAATGGAGCCACAATGAACGGCCCGATCATCCGGCGATCGCGCACATCCGTTCGCAAGATAATTTTGAAGACCCTATTACCGAAGAGTATGTGCGTCAGGTTGCGGCTGGTTACTGCGGCCTGGTGACTCATCTCGACGAACAGATGGGCGAGGTGATGAAAGTGGTCGAAGAGCTGGGGCTGCTCGAAGATACGCGTATTCTTTACACGAGTGACCATGGCGAGGCGGCGGGTAATCATTGTCTTTTCGGCAAGTCTAATCTCTACGAACATTCGCTTGGTGTGCCGATTGTCATGTCGGGCCCCGATATCACGCCCGGCAGCACCGTCACGCAAATCGCCTCCCATGTGGATCTTTTCCCAACCATCGTTGAAGCGCTGGGATGCGAGTTGTCGGAGGCGGATGCAGATTTGCCCGGGCAATCGCTTTGGCCGGCGATTGCGGGAGAGGATTCAAACGCGCTCGGCTTCGGCGAAGTGCACGTGCAATCGACCCGCAACGCCGCTTTTATGTTACGCGCTGGAGACGACAAACTGATTTATCATGTCGATGCGCCAAACCAGTTTTTCGATCTTGCCTCGGATCCTCAAGAGACACGTGATCTGATTGATACCCCGCACGGGGAAGCCCGGGCTGCGGCGCTTGAGGAAACACTGCGGACGATGCTTGATCCCGAGGAAACCGATCGTCGTTGCAAGACGGATCAACTGGCGCACGCGGAACGGATGGGTGGTGAGGATCAAATCCGCAACCGCGGCACCTTCAATTACACACCGGTGCCCGGCGATCCTTTGAATATGGAGACCGTTTCTTAGGTGGTTGCCAACACCTGGTCGTCGTCGTTGACGGAAACCGGTGGCACTTGTTCGGCAGGTAGTGTGATGATGAACTCCGCCCCGGCATCCGGTGCGGTTTCGAGTTTTATTTCGCCACCGATCAACTGAGTGAAATGCTGGGCGATAGTTAGGCCGAGGCCGGTTCCTCGATGTTCCCGGTTTGCCTCCGTGTCCGCTTGAACGAATGCATCGAACACACGGTCTGCTTCTTCCGGTGACATGCCGATACCCGTGTCGCTGACAGCGAGTTCCACTTCGCTTCCCTGCTCATCGGGTATGCGTCGCGCAGCAAGGCGGATTAATCCTTCTTCGGTAAACTTGGCCGCATTACCAAGCAAATTCAGCAAAACCTGGCGAAGTTTGACCCTGTCAGTTCTGAGCGTTCCGATCTCAGTGGTAATTTCGATTTCGAGATGATTGTCGTTAACTTCCATCAATTGCGTGGCGATACCGCGAATCTCTTCGACCAGCTGCTCGAAATCGAATTCCTCGATTTCGAGTTCCATTTTGCCGGCCTCGATTTTTGCAATGTCGAGCATCGAATTGACTATTTCTAACTGTTGGGTGGCGGCGTCGTGGATAAAACCGAGTTGCTCCTGTGCTTCCTTGGGATCGTTGTCGAGGCCCTTTTTCATCAAAACGTCGCTGAACCCCAGAATAAGATTGAGCGGTGTCTTGAGTTCGTGGCTGACTGTCGCAATAAGCGCGGTGTTAACGTTATCACCGGCGGCATTTTTCCGTTCATCTGTTGCGTCAGGCATCTCGAGTTGTGGTTCGGCATCATCGTCTTCGTACCGGCCGGCCGCGCGGTAGGCGCGTTTGAGGGACAAAGCCGCAACCGCCGAGATTAAGACAACTAAACCTGCTGCAACCAGAAAGACCGTATTCAGCAAAGGCTGTGACGGACTTTCGACAGCATAATATAGGCGTGCGATGGTTTGTCCGCTCGGCGCAGTCAAGGTGATCGAAGGTTGTTTTAAATCGTTCGCTCGCGGCGTAAATCCGAGATAGGCCAAATCGTATGATTTTCTAAGTCTCTCGAGTGCGGTCTTGGTTAAATCGCGCCAAAGCAACAGCGTCGGCCGGCTTCGACGAACGAGCTGTTCCGCAGTTGGTTTTCGGGGGGTAATTGCACTTGCAGCGACGACCCGCACCTTGCTGTTTATTTTGACGAAACCTAATGCAGCGGTAGGTTCGCGCATCGACGCGTCGCGTGCTTGTTGAACCAAAACACGAATATCGTTCGGCATGTTTTGCAGCGGCTGGGGTAGGATGCGACGACCGAATCGAAAGCCTACGACGGAGGCGCCGCTAGCGCCGTAAACGGCGCTAAAATTGATCTTGTCGGTTTTATGGATGTTGTAGCCGATATTGTCCTTGGCCCAGCGAGGATTGAAATTTCGCTCGATATTTTCGACCGTCGGATCGGACCAACTTAGTTCATATGCAAGTCGTGAGACTTGGCGGGTAACGCTAGCTAGAGCTGCATCTGCTAGGTTCTTGGCGTGATCTTTGCCGACAACGATCTTGTTCTCAGCGTCGCGATAGGCAAAGAAGGCGAGGGTACCGAGTCCAATTACCACCAAAACTACCAACAGCCAGACGCTGCGCCGCCGTGCTTTAGTAGCGGCGCGGTTTGGCGATTGGTCATCAAAATTGTTTTCGTCGTCCAGCATAATTCTCGCAATTTGCAGGGATTGTTCAGTTGTTTTTGTTGGTCATATCGCTAATCGAAGCAATAATCCACGAATTTATCTAAAATTGTTTACAACTAATTATGACAATATGCTGGTTAAGATAAGATTAACAATGGAAATTTTTTGCGAGTGATTTGCGGTCCGACTTGAGAAGTATGGAAAATGGTAGCGAATTTTAAGTACCGATTGGTCGCACTCCGGTAAGCACCTGAGTTTAATACAGGAATCCTGCGAGTTTTTTTTAAGGTACCTAATTGGGAGACCGTGAATTAGCGGAACCCTGTTTCGCCGTGAATGTCGCGGGTGACCGCAATTTGTGCGACATCTCACCTCTTGCGTGAGCGAGGCGGTTCGGTCAATATCGCCGCCAATCGGGCGGGGCAACCGCCAGCTCATTTTTAAAGCAATCCGGTGCGCGTGGCGCGCCGGTGGCATTTCGGGGAGGATTTCTCTGTGGCAGTAGATGCGAGCAAAGAAGATTTGCTAATCGGCGTTTGTGGCGCTGGAGCAATGGGACGTGGAATCGTGCAGGTGGCGGCTGCCGGTGGCGTCAACGTTCGGGTTTTCGATATCGATCAAGATCAGCTTCAGGACGCGGTCAATTTCATCGACAACATGCTGGGGCGTGCGGTCGAAAAAGGCCGAATGGAAGAGGATGCGCATAAAGCTGCGATGGGCCGGATCGAAATGGTCGACAGTATGGCGGGCTTCGGCGATTGCGAGATCGTTATCGAAGCTGCGACGGAAAATCTCGAAATCAAAAAGAAAATCTTTGCCGAGATCGAAAGCAATGTTGCTGACGGTGCGATCATCGCGACCAATACATCATCGCTTTCGGTGACCACCATCGCCTCTGCCTGCGAAAAGCCGGAGCGGATCCCCGGGTTTCATTTCTTCAACCCGGTACCGTTAATGCGGTTGGTCGAGGTGATCGATGGCGTGTTAACCGAGCCTTGGGTCGGCGATCAGCTGATGACTTTGGGCGCGCGTATGACCCGCGAACCCGTGCGTCTCAAGGATGCGCCGGGCTTTCTCGTCAATCAGGTTGGGCGCGGTTACAACGTTGAAACTCAACATTTGCAGGCGGAATGCGTCGGTGAATTCGCCGATCTCGACAGAATTCTCCGCGAAGGTGCCGGTTTCCGTATGGGGCCGTTCGAGTTGATGGATTTGACCGGTCTTGACGTGACTCACCCAGCGTCTGAGTTGATTTACCGGCAATTCTTCGATGAACCCCGCTATCGACCGTCATCGGTTATGCAATCGCGTATGGAGGCGGGAATTCTCGGCCGTAAAACCGGGCGTGGGTATTATCGCTATGAAGAAGGCAAGAAAGTCGAGCCCGAGGCTAAGCCAGTTCCTGATTATGACGGTCGTGCGGTCTGGGTCAGCAAAGCCGAACCCGATGGCCATGCAGCGTTGAGCGAAGTTGTCGCCAATTGCGGCGCTCAGATCGACAATGGCGATGCGCCCGGCGCAGATTCGTTAATTTTGGTTACGCCGGTAGGGCAGGAAGTGACCCAGGCGGCGGTTGAGCAAGGATTGGACGCGACCCGTACGCTCGGTGTCGACTACCTCGTAGGTCTCGGATCGCATCGCACCATAGCCACAAACCCGGCCACGAAAGCCGAATATCGCGATTCCGCCCTTGGTTTGTTGAATGCCGATGATGTCGGGGCCACGGTCGTGCGCGATTGTCCGGCTTTTGTTTGCCAGCGGGTGCTCTCGACCATCTGTAATATCGGTTGCCAGATCGCCCAACTCGGTACCGCGGAGCCCGAAGATATCGACAAGGCGGTCGTATTGGGGTTGAATTATCCGAGTGGCCCGCTGACTTTCGGCGAAACGCTCGGGCCGAAGAATGTTTTGCGGATTCTAGAGGGGCTTTATGCGTCCTACGGTGATCCGCGTTATCGGCCAAGCCCGTGGCTCCGCCGTCGTGCGATGCTAGGCTTGTCGCTGTTCGATACTGAAATTTGACCAGGTTGGAACTTTTACGAATAGAGGAACGAAACAATGTTGGATGCATATATTTATGACGGTAAACGCACCCCCTTCGGGCGGTTCGGCGGCTCGCTTTCGTCGGTGCGGCCGGACGACCTATTGGGATCGGTAATCAAGTCTATTGTCGACGACAATCCGGTTGATGCGGATGAGATTGACGACGTTTATATCGGTTGCGGAAACCAGGGCGGTGAGGATTCTCGCTGTGTCGCTCGGCATGCGGCGTTATCCGCAGGATTGCCGATCACGACACCAGGTGTTGTGTTCCAACGTAATTGCGCCAGCGGTCTTACCGCCGTTTCGACGGCGGCCCAATCGGTCACCGTCGGCGAAGGCGATTTCTTTATCGCCGGTGGTGTGGAAAGCATGAGCCGTGCACCGTTCGTTTTCGGCAAGGCGGATACTGCCTTTAGTCGTCAAATGAACGTCTTCGACAGCACCATCGGGTCGCGCTTCCCGAACAAGAAGATTGTCGATCAGTATGGTGACGACCCGATGCCCCAGACTGCGGATAATCTGGCCGAGGAATTTCAGATCACCCGTGAGGAAGCGGATACGTTCGCGCTAACGTCGCAGAACAATTATGAAGCGGCCGAGAAAGACGGATTTTTTAAAGATGAGATCGATCCGGTCGTCTACGACGGCGGCCGCAAGGTGGGCGAAGTTACCGTAAGCGACGACGAACATCCGCGCCGTGGCTCCACCATGGAAGGTCTTGCAAAACTGCGCGTTCTTAACGATGGCGGCGTTACCACCGCGGGCAATGCTTCAGGCGTGAATGATGGGGCGGTTGCGATGATCGTAGGGTCCCGCAAACTCGGTGAGAAAACCGGCATGAAGCCGATCGCACGTATCATCTCCAGTGCCTCTGCGGGTGTCGAGCCACGCATCATGGGCTTCGGTCCGGTACCTGCGTCGCAAAAAGCGCTCGATCGCGCCGGTCTCGAATTGAAAGACATGGATGTGATCGAAATTAACGAAGCATTCGCCGCCCAAGTGTTGGCGTGCCTTCGTGGCTTCAACGTACCGCTGGATGACGCCCGGGTGAATCCGAATGGTGGCGCCATCGCAGTTGGGCATCCGCTTGGCGCTTCTGGTCCCCGTATCGCCTTGACCGCCGCGCGCGAATTGCAGCGCCAGGGTGGCAAGTATGCATTGGTCAGCCTTTGCGTCGGCGTCGGCCAAGGTGCCGCGATGATCATGGAGCGTTGCGAAGACTAGCAATTTTCGAAGGTTCTTCGGACCTTCGAATTAAAAATTTAGGCGGCCTCGATCCCGGCATGCGCTAGGATGAGGCCGTCTTTCATTCGAGGAACCTATCACCATGGCCAACAAATTTGCCTGGGACGACGCACTTCTGCTGGAAGAGCAGTTGAGCGAGGAAGAGCGCCAAATTCGCGATTCCGTTCGAGATTTTGCGGAAACGGAATTGATGCCGAGGATATTGGATTGGAACAGACACGAGAATTTCGATCCCGATATCATGAAGGAATTCGGTTCACTGGGTATTCTGGGCGCAACGATCCCCGACTATGGATGTGCGGGTATCGGGCGCGTTGCGTACGGATTGGTGTGCCGCGAATTGGAGCGCATCGACACGGCATTTCGCTCGGCCGTCGGTGTGCAGACCGGGCTCGCCATGTCGGCAATATATGATTTCGGTTCAGACGAACAAAAAGAACGTTTTTTGCCCGGCATGCGCGATGGCGAATTGATCGGTTGTTTTGGCCTGACCGAGCCCGACCATGGATCGGATGCCGGCGCAATGAAATCCCGAGCGGTTTCTTGCGATGGTGGCTACAAGCTCAAAGGTACGAAAATGTGGATCACCCATTCTCCGGTGGCCCATGTCTTTGTGGTTTGGGCAAAAGACGATGAGGGTAGGATCGGCGGGTTCATACTGGAACGCGGGATGGACGGACTAGAGGCGCCGAAGATCGAAGGCAAATTCGGTGTTCGCGCGTCGCCAACCGGCTTTATCATGATGGACG
>DLVK01000211.1:644-11299 GCA_003444235.1 Rhodospirillaceae bacterium | reverse complement strand
GAATTTTATCGGCGAAGAGGTTTATGCCGCCTTTCACTTCGACCCAGTTGCGTTGAAAGAATCCCCGGGCGTGCCACTTTCGCCGTCGCCCGTTTGGTATCGATTCCGCACCGATCAGCAGATCAACAGTAATTTCTTTAATGGCCAATTCCTGCGCAAGGCTCATGACCCGACCGATGCCGACACTGCAGCACTTTATAGCCGCGGTCATTTACCTGACGGTCATGAAAGCCTGGCCGGTGTGCTAGACGCAGCTCAAACCGCGCTTGAAGCCGGCGAGGGACTTGCAGCGGAAGGCCTCCTTCGGGCGGCCTTGCCGGTAGCCCCCGAGGATGGCGAGCTATTGCACTTATTAGGATTGACGGTTGCAAGCGGCGGATTGGTTGACGATGCGATTCCATTATTGCGACGGGCAGTCATGGCGGACAGGGCGCAGCCACTCTATCGAGTCACCCTAGGCGCAGTTGCCGCTGAAGCGGGTCGTCCGAAAGAGGCCGAAAGAGAATATCGCATCGCACTTTCGGTTGATCCCCGGCTGGTCGAGGCGCATTTCAATCTAGCTGATTTGTTGTCCGAAACCGATCGGCCGGAAGCTGCCGTGGCGGTTTACCAAGACGTATTGGCAATACAGCCCGATCTAGTCGAAGCCCACTATAATTTGGGCGCCGTGTTGAGTGATTTAGGTCGTCACGACGAGGCCGCAGCGGCGCAACAACGCGCTTACGACCTCGCGCCCGAGCTTTTCGAGGACGACAGCGGCACGCAGCATTAATATTTTTGGAGTTAAGTTATGCTGACTCGTCGCCGTCGCGCTCTAGCCGGTGGGCGGCATGAGACTGCTCGGCGTTATCTTTTTCCTGGGCGAGACGGATACGGTCCTGCTTCTTCTGTCCGGAAAGGGCACGTTTGCTGGCCGCTTCCTCACGCTTTTTGTCTCTTTTGCGGCGCTTGCGAAATTCTCGCAAGTTCACGACTTCGCCCATGACAATGCCTTTCCGGTCTGCTTCCGTCGGTGCATATCGTATCAAGGCGCGTTATGAGAGTCCCCGGAAAGTTTTCGCAAAGCCGTTCTAGGGTTCGCGTAAAAGCGAGGAAAGCGGGGAAAACTAACGCTTTTGCTGTCGTGTAATTATTTTAATTTTAGTCTGTTGCACGGGCTCGCTAGCGATGCGATTTAGGAAGAAGAGGGCGAATCGAGTTCGCCGGTCACGAAAGGAACCAGATCTTGGTCGAAACGGGAAACTCGGCATCGAGCCGCGACATCGCTTGTTTGGTGCACCCCTATACCAATCTCGAAACACATAAGAGTGCGGGCCCTCAGATCATTACCGAAGGCCACGGAATCTATGTGCGGGATGAGGAAGGCAAAGAGTATATCGAGGGGATGGCGGGTCTTTGGTGCGCCGCTTTGGGCTTCGGTGAAGAACGCCTAGTTGCCGCTGCCGAGCGTCAGATGCGTACACTGCCCTTTTATCACGTGTTTGCTTCCAAGAGCCATTTGCCCGCCATTGATCTTGCCGAAAGGCTGATCGAGATGGCGCCGGTTCCGATGTCAAAAGTCTTCTTCGCCAATTCCGGTTCGGAAGCCACGGACAGCGTGGTGAAGCTGGTCTGGTATTACAACAACGCACTGGGGCGGCCCGAAAAGAAAAAGATAATCAGCCGCCAGCGCGCCTATCACGGTGTAACGGTGGCAGCGGCCAGTATGACCGGACTGCCGTTCAATCATCGTGATTTCGATCTGCCCATCGACCGGATTATCCACACCGATTGCCCACATCATTACCGCAATGCGGAAGACGGTGAGAGCGAAGAGGAGTTTTCGGCGCGGCTTGCCGGCAACCTCCAAAGCTTGATCGAAGCTGAAGGGCCCGAGACAATCGCCGCATTTATCGCCGAGCCGGTTATGGGGGCCGGTGGCGTTATTGTTCCGCCGAAAGGCTATTTCGAAGCGATCCAAACTATCCTGAAAAAGCACGATATCCTTTTTATCGCCGACGAAGTGATCTGCGGTTTCGGTCGAACGGGCAACATGTTCGCGACCGAAACTTTTGATCTCGAGCCGGACATGATCACCATGGCCAAGGCGCTCTCGTCATCCTATCTGCCGATCTCGGCGGTGATGATCAACGAGCGGGTCGCCGATGTGGTCTACGAGAAGAGCGGCCGCATCGGCTCCTTCGGCCACGGGTATACTTATTCGGCCCACCCGGTGAGTGCCGCGGTAGCGCTGGAAACATTGGCGATTTACCAGGAGCGCGACATTGTCGGGCATGTGCGTTCTGTCATGGGCCATTTCCAGGCCCGGTTGGGCGCTCTGAGCGATCACCCGCTGGTCGGTGAAGCACGGGGTATTGGTCTAGTTGGGGCGATCGAATTGGTTGCGGATAAGGCGTCGAAAGAAAGTTTTGCACCGAGCGCATCTATCGGATTTCATGCGGCGAAGCAATGCGCGGAACGTGGGCTGATCCTTCGCGCGATTCCCGGCGATGTGATGACACTTTGTCCACCGCTTGTGATTACCGAGGCGGAAATCGACGAATTGTTTGGGCGCCTTGAGGCCGCGCTTGCGGATACGCTTGAGTTTTTGGGTGCCTAGCGCGGCGTATCGTCTCATCCAATGACGCAACCGGATGAAGCATGATAGAATTATTCCAAATTAGAGTTCCGAGGCGGCGATCATTGAAATTATCGTCCGTTCGAGGGGCGAAAAGTCCAGCGGGTATAATCGAATCCGGGAAATGGATTGATGGATTACGAGGGATTTTTTAGGCAGCGGCTCGAGGGCCTAAAGGACGAAGGCAATTATCGCGTCTTTGCCGATCTTGAGCGCCAGGCGGGCGAGTTTCCCTACGCCGTACGGCATGACTCTGAAAAAGTGAGCGACGTCACCGTCTGGTGCTCGAACGACTACCTTTGCATGGGCCAACATCCGAAGGTGATCTCTGCGATGACCGAGGCGCTCGAACATTGCGGCGCCGGCGCCGGTGGAACGCGGAATATCTCTGGCACCAATCATTACCATGTGATGCTGGAACAAGCCTTGGCGGATCTTCACGGTACCGAGGCGGCGCTGCTGTTTACGTCCGGCTATGTCGCCAACATGACGGTATTGTCGACACTTGCCTCGTCGCTACCCGGCTGCATTATTTATTCGGATGCCTACAACCATAATTCGATGATCGAGGGCATGCGCCTGAGCCGAGTTTCGAAACAGATTTTCGCCCATAACGATCCTGAAGATCTCGCGCGCAAACTCGCGGACAGCGACCCGGACGTTCCCAAGTTAGTGGCATTCGAGTCGGTCTATTCAATGGATGGCGATATCGCACCAGTCTCCGAACTCTGCGACGTCGCCGAACAGTACGGCGCGATGACCTATCTCGACGAAGTTCATGCGGTGGGGCTTTACGGTGCCCGTGGTGGCGGAATTGCCGAGCGCGACGGAGTTTCTCGCCGTATCACCGTCATCCAGGGAACCTTGGCGAAGGGATTCGGTGTTATCGGCGGGTATATCGCCGGTTCGGCCGCATTGATCGATTTCGTGCGGTCCTTCGGAGCCGGTTTTATTTTTACGACCGCATTACCTCCCGCCATCGCCGCCGGCGTTTTGGCGAGTATTAAAGTATTGCGCGGCCAAGAGGGTGGGGCCATGCGGGCACGCCATCAGCAAAATGCCCGTGACCTAATCGCGAAGCTGCATGCCGCGAATTTGCCGGTGATGCCGTCGGAAAGTCATATCGTGCCCGTGCTGGTTGGTGATCCGGTACTGTGCAAGCAGGCGAGCGATATGTTGCTCGACGATTATGGAATTTATGTCCAGCCGATTAATTATCCGACCGTTCCACGGGGCACCGAGCGGCTCCGTATCACCCCTTCGCCCGAACATACCGAAGAGATGATGGATGATTTGGTCCGTGCCCTGGAGGAGATTTGGGACAAACTCGGATTAGGCCGTGGTATGGACGTTGCGCACGTGGCTGCGGAATAGGGCAGGCGGAATAATAGGTTCATGTATCGCGACAACACGCTAATCCCGACCGAAGCAATCCGCCTGGCGGCCCTTGGCCGGTTGATGGAAGGCCCAACCCCCTATGGGGAGCTCGCCCGTGAAGTTCGACAGTTCGTGAGCTTGCTGGTGGGGCCGTCGCTCGACATGCTGGCACCGTCGTTAGAGCTTTTGTGTTTCGAAGGGCTAGCGGAAAGCGCAGGTGACGCAAATGCCGATCCTGATGCTGAAATAGCGATCACCGAAGAAGGGCGTATCGCGTTCCGGGGACTGATGACCTCCAATGTGCGTGCGCCGGTAAACGATGTTTCCCGGCTCGTGATGGCACTCAAGTTGAGGTTCCTGCATTTGCTGGAAGGCGAAGACCGTGCCGATCAGATCGAGATGCTTTCGGAAATGTGCGAAACCGAACTCGCCCGTCTTGAGCAGCTTAAATCCTTGCAGAATTCGGGAGGTTTCGCCAACTGGCTCGGGTTCGAAATCGACCAGTTGCAGGCCCGGCTCGATTGGTTCAAACGGCTTTAAGCTTATAGGTGCTGACCGCCGGTGACGAAGAGTTCGGTCCCGGTCACGTAAGAAAAATCACCGTTACAAAGCTGGAATACGCACGCGGCGACTTCCTCTGCGCTACCCATCCGGTGCATGGGGATTCGGTTGATCAGCGGTTCATATTCTTCGCCGATCATTTCAGTCTCGATTTCGCCAGGGGCAATCGCGTTGACGCGAACTCCTATCCCTGCGAACTCAACTGCAAGTTCTCGCGTCAGGGCCGACAGCGCTGCCTTTGAGGTCGAATAGGCCGAGCCCGCGAAGGGGTGAATTTCGTGACCGGCAATCGAGGTAATATTCACGACTGCGGCACCGTCGCCTTTCGCACCGCGCCCAAGCGCTGTGGCGAACCCGCGGCTGAGCACCAAGGGGGCAAAAAAATTCAGCTCGAATACGTTGCGCCACGTATCTAGATCGCCGTTTAGGCAGCCGAGCCGTTCCTTAAATTCGGTCTTCGGTGAAACGGCGGCATTGTTTACGAGCGCATTTATGGGATCGCCGTCGAGGAGTGTATTCGCTTCGTCGATAAAGCGAGCGACATCGGCAGGGTCGGCCAATTCAACTGCTATATGGGCATGCCAGTTTGGGTCCCGCTGGCATGCATCGGGCACTTCGTCACGGCTACAAGTGATGATGCGCCAATTTTCGTCCGAGAAGCGCTTCACGGTCGCATGTCCGATGCCGCGGCTGGCACCGGTTAGGATGAGTGTTTTAAGCGTTCCGGTCATGGCATCAGTTTACGGATAAAGCAGTTCCTTTTGCCAGACCTGTCCGTCGCTTTCGCGTCGGTAATGTTCGCGCAAATGCAAACGAAAGCGGCGTTCGCTCCAGAATTCCATTTCGAGCGGGGCAACCCGATATCCGCTCCAAAAAGGGGGACGGTCGATCTTTTTTGCACCGAACTTGGCAGTATAGCGCGCGACCGCCTTTTCCAGGTCCATGCCGCCGTCCATCGCTTTCGATTGGTCGGATGCCCAGGCACCGATTTGGGCCCCACGCGGACGCGTCGCAAAATAAGCATCTGCCTCATCTGGCGATACTTCGTTTACAGGCCCGGCGATACGTACTTGGCGGTTCAGTGATTTCCAGTGGAAGAGCAAGGCCGCCTTCGGATTTTCTTTTATTTCCAGCCCCTTACGGCTATTGAAATTTGTGTAAAAGACGAATCCTTCATCATCGAAGGATTTCAACAATACCATTCGGCTTGAAGGCTGGCCGTTGGGTCCGACGGTTGCGACCGACATCGACTCCGGCAAGCTCGGTTCGCTTTCTTTCGCGTCTTCAAACCAACTGGCAAATTTCTCCAATGGGTTATCGTCAGTCATGTGCGCCGTGTCACAGAGTTTGCATAAGGAATCAGATAGGTTAGCCGTGAGGCAATTAAAGCCTGTTTAAATTCAACCGAAAACACCTATGTCCTAGAAAATATGGATTTGATAGACTTTGGATCGACACATTGCCGCCTCAATTGGCATGTATAGAAGACTGAGACACTTTGGGCCAGCGGTGTCATTTGTGAAGTGAGAGGTATGTTATGACAATGAGGAAATTCGCACCGTTAGTTGCGGTCCTGTTTTTACTTGGCGCTTGCCAAGGTGCAGGGCAGAAACAGCAAGCTGGAACCGTCATAGGTGCTGGCTTAGGCGCATTGGCGGGCTCGCAAATCGGTGGCGGTGGCGCTGGTACGCTGGCTGCTGTTGCAATTGGTGGTTTGCTTGGCGCTTGGGCCGGCGGTTCGCTGGGTCAATCTCTGGATGAAGCCGACCAGGTGCGACACAATCAAGCCTATCAGCAGGCTCAGACCGCACCGCTCAATCAGCCGGTCTCCTGGAACAATCCGAATACCGGTGCGTCTGGAACCGTGACGGCGACACGAGACGGTAACAATCAATCGACCGGCGCCTATTGCCGTGAATTTGAACAGACCATCACGGTCGACGGTCGCACCGAGACCCGTAAGGGGCAGGCTTGTCAGCAACCGGACGGTAGCTGGAAAGTTCTTTAGCGCTATTACTATTGTGGCGGAATGTTCCGTTGCGGCATCGCTGCTGCAGCGGGGCTTCTTGCATGGCTGATGGGTAGGTCGGCATGGCAATGAAAGATCCTTATAGCGTGATCGGCGTCGGCAAGTCCGCGTCGCCGGATGATATTAAAAAGGCCTATCGCAGGCTGGCCAAAGAACTGCACCCGGACTTGAATCCTGACGACAAGGTGGTCGAGCAGCGATTCAAGGAAGTCTCGGCGGCGTATAATCTCCTGTCCGATCCGGAACAGCGCGCGAAATTCGATCGCGGCGAAATCAATGCCGATGGCTCTGCCGCTTACGAGAATGCCTTCCATCGCGCCTATAGCCAGGGCGGGGGACAAACACACGAGTTTAACTTCGGTCAGGGCGGGGCCAATTTCGACGATATTTTTTCCGACCTGTTCGGACAGGGCAGAGCCCGTCAGCAGCGGACGCGGCAGCGTTCGGTCAAAGGCCGCAACGTCTCCTATACGGTGAGGGTCTCTTTTGAAGAGGCTGCGCAGGGCGCAAAACGGCGGATAAAACTGTTCGACGAGAAGATGCTCGACGTCAAAGTGCCTGCCGGAACGACCGACGGTCAGGTGCTACGGCTCAAAAGTCAGGGGATGCGCGGAATAGGTGGCGGTTCGGCTGGCGATGCGTTGGTAACCATCCAGGTCGACAAGCACCCTCTTTTCACGCTCGATGGCCATGACATTCACTTGACGGTACCGATCACCCTGGACGAGGCGGTGTTGGGAGCGAAAATTACCGTGCCTACGGTCGGTGGGAGGGTGTCCTTGAATGTACCGGAAGGCACCAGTTCAGGGGCGAAACTGCGCCTGCGCGGAAAGGGTCTTGCGTCGAAAGGCACGAAGGCGGGCGATCAGATCGTGACGCTGAATATCGTTTTGCCCGAAGAGGCGGATGAAGAACTCAAGAAATTTGCCAAGAAATGGTCGCGCGGAGATGGCGCCGGTGTGCGCAAAAAGGCAGGGCTCGACGACTAAGACGAGCTGATCCAGGCAAGGCCCAGAATCGATAGCCAGCGCGATTTGCGATCGACAACTTCCGGTTCTTCGTTCATTTCAGGGAAATCGATGATTTCCGCGCTATCGCCTGGGTCGAGCAATTCCTTCAAGGAGAGCGATAAGGGTTCCTCGCTGCCGGCTTTCAATTGATCGACCCGCTCGGCGAGGCGCTGTCCCCAGTCGCGCTTTTTCATATTCGGAAAATCGGCTTCCTCCAGGGTGAGCCCGAAGGTGGTGTAAATCTCCTGCAACGGCACGGTGTCCAAGTCACGGCTCAATAACCAGCCGCCATCCTCACCTTTGGCGATATATTTCCCGTCCCGGAGAATGTCGGTGGCTTGTGCGATGGCATCCGGCGCGAGTCCGGCGATGCGCATGAGGTCGCGGGGATGAATGCCGCCGCCCTGTTTGCTGACCACAAAAAGCGCGCGCAAAATTGCCAATGCCGCGATCAGTTTGCGCGCGGGGCGGATTTGCCCGTGCCGTGTCTGGCGCAATCCGGACCGCCATTCCGGCAGGGCGGCGGTGAGTTCGGCGCCGAACAGGACCACTCCCCATGCGACATAGACCCAGATCAGGAAGATCGGCACCATCGCGAGCGCGCCGTAGATGGTCTGGTAAGTAGGGAAATGAGAAATATAGAGGCCAAAGCCTTTCTTCAGCAGTTCGAAGAGGATCGCCGCGGTGATACCGCCCATCAGCGCGTCCCGCCAACGAACAGGGAAATAGGGGATCACCATGTAGAGGATGGTGAACCCCGCGACCTGCATGAATAACGGCAAGAATCCTGCGAGATTGGTTATCCCCATCCCGGTGGTAACGCCGGTACTTTCGGCGATCGCGAACAAATAGCTCGATAACGACAGGCTGGCACCGAATAGCAGCGGCGTCAGCGTGAGGACCGCCCAATAGGCGAGCAACCGGGACACGATGGCGCGGGTTTCTTTAACCCGCCAGATATCGTTGAACGTATTGTTGATCGACGACAGCAGCATAATCGATGTTACGGCGAGAAATATCACGCCGACTCCGGTCAATTGCCCTGTTTTACTGGTGAATTTTTCTACATGGGTAAAAATCGTCGAACCGATTTCCGGCACGAAATTCTTGAAAGCGAATTCCTGGACTTCGTATTTCATATTGTCGAAGGCGGGGAAGGCGGAAAAGATCGCAAAACTGACCGCGAGCAACGGCACCATGGCGAGCAGCGAGGTGTAGGTCAGGGCGCCTGCGCGTTCCATGCACTTGTCGCCCCCGAAGCGCCGCGCGACAAATCCCAAAAAATGAAATCCGCTTTTTATACCCGGATCGCGCCGAGCTGGCTGCGGTTTCGGCTTTTTCGTTTCTTCGACCATAACGTCAATTTTAATATGGATTAGACCTCTATGAACAGCTTTGCGGATGTAGCTGGCTTTATTTGACCGGGCGCGCGAGATGGTTAAGATGACCCGCAACGTGACGGCGGTACCTTTCCTTGGGGGGCGGTTTGAGCAATTCGACGAATTTGATGGCGGGCAAGCGCGGCTTGATCATGGGGGTCGCTAACGACCGGTCCATCGCTTGGGGAATCGCGAAGACGCTTGCCGAGCATGGCGCCGAGCTCGCCTTTTCCTATCAAATCGACCAGTTGGAGCGCCGGGTGCGCCCGCTGGCTGAATCGGTCGGATCGGACATGTTGATCAAATGCGACGCGTCCGACGACGAAGCGCTCGATGGGCTGTTCGCCGAGATCGAGGAGAAGTGGGGCAAGCTCGACTTCATCGTCCATGCCATCGCCTTTTCCGACCGCAACGAGCTGACCGGCAAATACGTCAATACCAGCCGCGACAATTTCCAGCTGACCATGGATGTTTCCTGCTATTCGCTGACCGCGCTTTGTCAGCGGGCGCAGAATTTGATGTCCGATGGCGGTAGCATCATTACGCTCACCTATTACGGTTCCGAGCGCGTCATGCCTCATTACAATGTCATGGGGGTCGCCAAAGCCGCGTTGGAGGCAAGTGTGCGCTACCTTGCGGTAGATCTCGGGGCGCAAGGCATCCGCGTCAATGCGATCTCGGCGGGCCCGATCAAGACCCTGGCGGCGTCGGGCATTGGCGATTTCCGCTACATCCTGAAATGGAACGAGCTTAATTCGGCCCTGAAGCGCAATGTGACGCTTGAGCAGGTCGGCCATTCGGCGCTTTATCTTCTGTCCGATCTCAGCGCCGGCGTCACCGGCGAAGTGCATCACGTCGATTCCGGTTACCACATGGTCGGCATGGTCGCGGTGGATGCGGCCGAAGAGGTCGGTGAATTGCTGAACGGGTTGAAGCCCAAGGGCTGAGCCGGATACGAGGGCTGAGCCATGTCCCAAAACAGTTTCGGACGTCTATTTCGCTTCACCACCTGGGGTGAAAGCCACGGGCCTGCCATCGGGTGCACGGTCGACGGGGTGCCGCCGCGCATTCCGCTCGAAGAAGCGGACATGCAGCAGTGGCTCGACAAGCGCCGGCCCGGCCAATCGCGCCACACCACCCAACGCCAGGAACCGGATCAGGTGAAAATCCTCTCCGGCGTGTTCGAGGGCGTCACCACCGGCACGCCGATCAGCCTCTTGATCGAAAACGTGGATCAGCGCTCCCGGGATTATGGCGACATCAAAGAGAAGTACCGTCCGGCGCACGCGGATATCACCTACGACCGTAAATACGGCATTCGCGATTATCGTGGCGGTGGCCGTGCTTCGGCGCGGGAAACGGCGATGCGGGTCGCTGCCGGTGGCATCGCCCGAAAAATTTTGGGTGACGCGATTGAGATCAAGGGTGCCCTGGTCCAAATCGGCGATGTGGAAGTGAACCGCGAGCGCTGGGATTGGAACGAGGTCGCCAACAATCCTTTCTTCTGTCCCGATGCCGAGACGGCGAAGGAATGGGAGAAGCTGATGGATTCGATCCGCAAGGACGGCTCCTCCCTCGGCGCTGTTATCGAAGTGGTGGCGAGCGGGGTGCCTGCCGGTTGGGGCGAGCCCGTCTACGGCAAGCTCGATGCGGAACTTGCGGCTGCGATGATGAGCATCAAT
>DLVK01000211.1:0-339 GCA_003444235.1 Rhodospirillaceae bacterium | reverse complement strand
TGCGATGATGAGCATCAATGCGGTGAAAGGCGTCGAAATCGGCGCCGGCATGGGGGCCGCGAAATTGCGCGGCGAAGAAAATGCAGACGAAATGCGCATGGGCAATGACGGTGAGGTCGTGTTTCTCTCCAATCAGGCGGGCGGTGTCCTAGGCGGAATTTCGTCCGGCCAGGACGTGGTCGTGCGCTTCGCGGTCAAACCCACCAGTTCGATCCGTATCCCGCGTCAAACGGTGACGTCTACCGGAGAAGAGGTCGAAGTCACCACCAAAGGCCGCCATGATCCGTGTGTCGGTATCCGCGGAGTGCCCGTCGGCGAGGCGATGATGGCCTGCGTGCT
>DLVK01000019.1:0-2687 GCA_003444235.1 Rhodospirillaceae bacterium | reverse complement strand
CTGTAGCCACTGCAGCACTGAAGATTGCGTGGATGCAGGCGTGAAATCCGCGTTGACGAAATCCGGGTGTAACAGAGGCACCGATGCGACCTGCCGCTTCGTAGCCAACGACCATCGCAGCCAATACGTCGCCGCCCCTGGCGCCCGTCGTCTCCGCAACGGCGAGTGTGGTCGCGGTCAGCGGCGTACCTGCATGGGTAATATTGCGGAGATCGCTGTCGTCCGATGCCGCGGCATCGCTCATCAGTGCGTTGGCCCTCGCTGCGCCGATAGCAGGATATTTCTCCTCGCCGGCGAACCAAATCGGCGCATCCGTTCGGCCGCCCCGTTCTTGGATCAACTCACGAATAGCGACCGCGGAGCTAATATACTTACCAGCCGCGGCACTTGCTATTGTCGAGGCGATCAACATCGCCGCGTAATCAGTGGTTTGCGGGGGCAAATCTTCGGTCGATAAATCGGCAAGAAACTCGGCTAATGTACGCGCGATAGTGATTGGGGTTACTCCCTGTAAGACGCCTAAATCGGTTCGTCAGCAGCTTAGCCCACGGAACTCCACACGAAAATCCGTCAATCGGGCTCCCGCTCGTTCAATATCTCCCTGTAAAGTGCCCGGTCGACATTACCGCCTGAAAGAACCAAACCCACTTTTTTGCCTCGCCAACGCTCCCGCTCCTTCAGCAGTGCGGCAAGAGGAGCTGCCCCGGCACCTTCGGCAACATTATGGCAGTCGGTGAAGTAATGGCGCATGGCAGCCTTGATCTCCATCTCGCTTACCCGAACGACCCGCTCCGCATAATCGAGCATCACCGACAAAGCATTTTCATCGGGCACCCGACATGCCAGCCCGTCCGCCAGCGTGTCCGCGCTATTGGTGGAAACCGGTTTTCCGGCCTCGAACGAAAGCGCATAACAGGGCGCGGTATCTGCCACCACTCCGATGATTTCTGCTTTCGAACCGAGTGCCTCGCGCGCGGCTATCGTGCCGCAAAGCCCGGAACCCATGCCGATGGGTACAAAAACCGCGTCGATATCCGGTTGCGTACGAAACATTTCCAATCCATAGGTTGCCACCCCCTCTACCAGCACCGGGGCATATGGGCCGAGAAAAGTAAGCTTGTCATCGCGTGCCTTTGCGTCGGCAAACTCCCGCGCTTCCTGATAGTCGGCCCCATGTTCGATCAGCTCGACGCCGAGCGCATGCATGGCCGCGTTTTTTTCCGTGCTATTTCCATGGGGCACTACGATCACCGCGCGTAATCCCGCGAGGCGAGCCGCAAAACCGATCGACTGACCGTGATTGCCGCGGGTCGCGGTGATAATTCCGTTCGAGCCGCTGTTCTCGGTCAGGTCGGCCATATAGGTGATACCGCCCCGAACCTTGAACGCGCCAATCGGGGTGTGGTTCTCGTGTTTGACCCAGACGTCACAGCCCGCACGCGAACATATCAGTGGCCAATTGTGCAGCGGTGTCGGCACCATATGCCGGTAAACTTTTTCAGCCGCGGCTTCGAGTGTACCAAGCGTCGGAAGCGACATTGCAAACTAGGATTTTTTTGGAAAAGGCGCGACCGTATTCCCATGCTGCAAAGGCCCGTGACCGGTGCCCAATCCCGGCGCCAAACGGATCGCCTCGAATACATAGTCCCGACCCCGCGCCACCGCGTCATCAAGCACCATGCCCTGGCTCAATCCGGTGGCGATCGCGGAGGCCAACGTGCAGCCGGTGCCATGGGTATGGCGGGTATCTATGCGCTCGGATCGGTAACGCTCGGCCCCGAGCGACGTCACCAGCAGGTCTACCAGTTGATCCCCCTCGAGATGCCCCCCTTTGAGCAACACAGCTCCGGGGCCCATCGCCAATATCGCGTTGGCGGCCGCTTCCATATCATCGGGGCCGTCGATTTTCATGCCCGACAACGCTTCGGCTTCGGGAATATTGGGAGTCACCACATCAGCCAAGGGAAGCAACCGCCGTTTAAGAGCGTCGGTCGCAGAAGGGTCAAGCAGCGGATGGCCGCCTTTGGCAAACATCACCGGATCGAGCACGTAGGTCAAATCCGCCGAAATCATGCGATAAACTCCAGCCACCGCCTCGATTACCGGCACGGAATGCAGCATTCCTGTCTTCAGCACGTCGGCACCGATATCCTCCAGCACCACTTTCATTTGGTGAGCAATAAAGGCCGGCTCCACCGGCTCAACGCCGAATACGCCATTTGTGTTTTGCACGGTCAACGCGGTGACCGCTGTCGCCGCGTAGCCGCCGAGCGCGGTAACTGTTTTGATATCAGCTTGGATGCCGGCTCCACCGCCCGAATCCGACCCGGCAACGATTAATACGCGTCCTTGCTTTTCGGCCATTATTGCGCGGCCTCTTCTATAGCGGTCGAAATGTCGCCGACCACTGCAGTTACCAGTCCTTCGTCATCGCCCTCGGCCATCACCCGGATGACAGGTTCCGTACCCGACGGACGGATCAATAACCGCCCGGCCTCGCCGAGACGCTGCTCGCCCGCTTCGATTGCCGCTTGGACGGAGTCACTTTCGAGGGGTTGGCCACCATCCACCGCAACATTCTGCAATAGTTGCGGAACCGGCTCGAAAACACGGCAGGTCTCGCTTGCCGGACGTTCTTTCTCCACCATAACCGCCCACACCTGCCGGGCCGAAATCAACGCGTCCCC
>DLVK01000082.1:0-2505 GCA_003444235.1 Rhodospirillaceae bacterium | reverse complement strand
AGATGTATCGTTTGCTGACCGAGGGCGATAGGCCCTTCTAAATTAAGGCTTCAGCCTATTCTATTTTTTCGGCGGCGGTCAGTTTCATCGTTTTTGCATTGAATGACAGCGACATCTTCGAGGTGCGCTCGGCAAGAACGTGGGAATAACCCACATGGTCGGGCGGATCGCGATCGTTCCCGGTCGGAAACGGCTCCGCCGGAAGGACGTCGAACACGCTGTCATGGGTGAGACTGCGGTCCTTGATCAACGGCCAGATCGCTTTGGCGAGAAAGAGCTGATCGTCATAACGATCCCCTTGCTCTCCATATTGTTCCAGAGCCAGACGTTCCATATTCGGCAAAACACCCGCGCGGCCACCCCAAAGACCCGCCAAGATTAAATCCGAGTGCCAAACGTGGTCGCGAACAATATGAAAATCCTTGTTTGACTCTCGCCAGGCCTCCACCGCAGCTTGTTCGCGATGGCCGGGGCGGCAATCGGTGTCGCGACAAAGAAACCAGGCGACAGTCGGGTCGTCGCTTACGAAGAAGCGCCAAAATGCGCCGTGGACTCTTTTTTGATTGGCAGTGACCGCCACCAATTCCGCCCCTAGCTCTTCAAGCTTGTGGAGCGTGCGGGATGGTACGGTTTCGTCATGATAGTAGCGGCAGATCCAGTTCGGAAAAAACTCCCTCGCCTTTTCCGCATACTCTATCGCGCCGACATTGTACGTCGCGGCCTTGCCCCAGAGAGAAAATGCGATCACGGACTTATCGCCGGCATGTCCCTGGTCGTTGAGTGTGAGCGGACGGTTTTCGATAATTTCAGCGAAGGCTTTATGCGCAAGTTGGTCTTTGAGTTTAAGACCGGCGCCGCCGTATTTGATTGCGTTCGCAGTGTCGCCGCTTTCATCGTAAAAACGCGACAAGGTATTGTAGGCTACCGGTTGATCGGGGCTCAGTTGGTGTGACCTCAATAGGGGCGGGAAACATTCGTCATAACGTTTCAGGAACCCTAGCGCGGTTCCGTAGTTGCGCAGGATTGCCGCATCATCAGATGCCTTCTCGATAACGGGCTCTAACAATTTTGCGGCACGCCCGTAATCTTCGATGCGCATCAGGACGGCGGTCAGGCTGCGCAATACGATGCGGTCGTTCGGTTTTTGTTTATACGCCGCTTCCAGATGGGCGCAGCCTTTTTCCATGTCCCCGCGCCGGGCGTGCACCAGGCCGAGTTGGCAATGCACATCCGGATCGTTGGGCGCACCTGCAAGCGCGTCTTCCAGCATCTTTTGCGCCTGGGCGAACTTGTTTTGATGCACCAATCCGACCGCATCCTTAATTGCTTTTTCGGTCGTGGCGCGGGGCACCCTAGGCCTTGCCGTCCTGCCGGCATTGATCGTGATGTTTTGCGCGCGTACCGCTCTACGGGTTCGTTTGGGGGTAGCGAGGCGACGACCGCTCTTGAAAAAATCTTCACCTAGCTTGGCGCAATCCCTTTCGAGTAATGCGGTCATTTCTTGCAGTTTCGATCTTACTTTCTCGCCAAAGAACCAACGTTGACTGGTGTTCTCCGGCGCAGGGATCGTCGCGCTCTGGGCCGTGCCCGTAAGGGCGCCGATCAGCTTGTCCGCACCCGCTTGTTGTGTGATGTCCGCCAAATCCCAATGATGAAGGGTCACGCTGGGCGCGTTCGCCAACAGATGCCGGTAATATTCTCCGCGCGCCAGCATTTCTTGGATGTACCAATAGGCGATGCCGGCTTGGCCGTATTTTTTGTGATCATCCGACGGGACGATCTTATTCGGATAATTGGGGTCGAGCGAAAACAACCAGGTGAAGCCTACGTTCGCGAAATCGAACCGGTTGTGATAGCTCCAGAGGATTTTGAACGGGTCCCGGTCCAGAAAAACGATATGAGTTTTACCTTGGTCTGCAAGGCGATGGATATTCTCAAGCAAACCCGCCTTGGCGTTGAAGTGGGAAGCTTCGCCATAAAACCGTTTTTGCGTTCGCCCGATGCGAACGAGCTTCTGGGCCCAGAATTCCTGCACCTTGGCGACATTGCCGACCGAATTGAACAGAGTGAAATGGGATGCATCGGGCGTATCGACGCCAAAACTCTGATACCCTGTGCGCTCGTGATGTATTTCCGCTGCAGGCAGATTTGCCGCTAACAGCTTCGCGAGATACGCGGTGCCGCTTCTGCCGGTGCTGAAGGTGAATATGAAATTACGGTCGGGTTCGGCCATGATCGGTGATGTGGGTTGGGACACGGATCGATTTTCTATAACGCGATTGATACTATGACATATTCCATCCCAACTAAGGCCGACAATCGGCCGTTAGGGGTTTTGAAGTGAAAATCGGAAAACTTCGCGAACATATCGGTGCGGAGATCACCGGTATCGATCTGAAGCAAAAGCTGGATCAGGATACCAAGGACCGGCTGAACCAGGCGCTGACGGACCATATCGTCCTCGTCATTCGCGACCAAAAGTTCGAGCCTGAGGATTACCTCGAA
>DLVK01000228.1:0-9131 GCA_003444235.1 Rhodospirillaceae bacterium | reverse complement strand
TTGCCCTTCTGCGTCACGACATGGAGGAGCACGGGGCCCGTCTGCATCGCCTTGCAGTTTTCCAGAACGGGGACGAGCACGTCGAGATCGTGTCCGTCGATGGGCCCGACATAGTAGAAGCCGAGTTCTTCAAACAAAGTTCCGCCGGTGAACATGCCACGAGCGTATTCTTCAGCGCGTTTGGCGGCCATTTCGATCGGGTGCGGAAGTTTTTCGGCAATATCGCGCCCGAGCTCCCGCAATCCACGATATTGTTTGGAGGACAACAGACGGGTCAAATAATTGTTCAGCGCACCGACAGGAGGCGCGATCGACATTTCATTATCATTCAGAACAACGATCATCCGGTTGCCATTGGCACCCGCATTATTCATCGCCTCATAAGCCATGCCAGCGGTCATCGAGCCGTCGCCGATGACACAAACCACATCATTATCCTTACCTGAAAAATCGCGCCCCTGTGCGAAGCCGAGCCCTGCGGAAATCGAAGTCGAAGAATGCGCCGCGCCGAACGGGTCGTACTCGCTTTCCGCACGCTTGGTGAATCCGGAAAGGCCGTCCTTTTGACGAATTGTACGAATTCGGTCGCGGCGGCCGGTCAAGATCTTGTGCGGATAACATTGATGGCCGACGTCCCAGATAAGGATGTCGTCGGGCGTATTGAAGATATAGTGGATCGCGGTGGTGAGCTCGACAACGCCCAAGCTGGCGCCCAGATGTCCGCCGGTCTGCGATACTGCATCGACAAGCTCTGCGCGCAACTCGTCGGCAATTTGGCGCAGGTCTTCTTCGGGAAATTCCCGCAGATCGGCTGGATATTTAATCCGGTCCAGTAAGGGCGTTTCGACAGCCACGATAATTGCTCCCGCTGTTGGGACGGTTCGTCCATGACTCGCGTCTTGCGATTAGACGTTCATCCTCAATTTATGCCTAAGAATCAATAACAAACGCAATAACTGTGCGCTTGTTTTCCAACTCCTACGCCTCGTTGGGCCAATCCTAACAGATTCGCACCAAAATTCACCAGCCGAGATAGCGTTTTCCGCGCCGTACGGCAACAGTTTTAGGCGCTTATTAAGGCTATCATGCCGGGATGTATGCTTCTCCGCGTCCGGGTGACATGGAACATTGACCGCGATCGGGATTTGGCTCGACCTTAGTTTCGACGGCTTCGGAAAGTTGGTCCGCGCCGCCGATATACGCTCCATGTATCCAAATTTGCGGTACGGTTATGGGTGTTTTGGGCCCGACGATGGGCTTCACCCGCGCCAGCATTTCATAAAGCGCCCGCGGTTCGCGCACCACATCGTGATACTCGTAGGGAATTTTTGCGTCGTCCATATACCCTTTTGCGCGCTTGCAGTGCGGACAGGTCTCTTTGCCGTAAATATGCGTGCCCTTGACCTTTGTCCGCTTGGCGTGAGCATCGATAATCGCCTCGGTGAGGACGCCGCGATTGAGGGCGTGTCCCTGGCTAACAATTTTATCTTCCACCATGACGATTGGCGCGTGCCAGCCGCCTTTGGGCAGCGGCTTCCACCATTCGCTCAGCCATTCGCGCTCGTCGAGTTCTACATTAACGCCGGCAAGTTCGGTATCGAAGGTATCCTGGATTACATCCTTGGTCAGCGAGCATTCCCCGCACGGGATATTGACTTTGAAGGGCCCCCAGGCGCCGGCCCATTTGAAAAGGGTGACTTTGATTGGATCATCGGACATCGCTTCATCCTTTCGCGGAAATCGATCGCGATTGCGAACGGAAACGAGCCTAGCGGAGGCGAAACATCACTACCAGCCTACCTCACGGGTGTTTGAGCAAATGGGAGTTTTTGTGATCAGGCGCCACGTAAGCCTTGCCAGAAGCCAGCGAGGCAGCAGCTGAGGAATTGCGGTTTGGTCAGCTCAATCCGTTCGGCGATGGGATCGCGGGCCCGCAGTTCCGCTGACAACTTGTGGGCGATGCGGACAATGGTAGCGGATTCCATGGCCAGCCTTCGGCTCTTGAGCCTGCCGGGCAGTGTATCTGCAAGGTCGAGCAATTCGTCGGTGCCATCGAGGCATTTATCCATCACCTGCCGCAAGCCGGCGGTGGCAGCCTCTCCGTCTAGCTGTTCAACAGTTGCACCGGCTTCCGCAAGCCAATCCTGCGGCAAATAGACACGGTTCATCTCTTGGTAATCGTCCTGACAGTCCTGCAAGTGGTTAAGGACCTGTAAGGCATTGCAAAGCGCGTCGCTGGCGTCATAACCGGCCGGGTCTTCTCCATGCATATCTAGTAGATATCGGCCGACTGGCGCGGCGGAATGGTCGCAATAATTTATTAAATCCGGCCAATCGTCGTAGCGCAGCTTGGTTGCATCCTGTTTGAAGGCAATTATCAAGTCGCGACAATGCTTTATGGTAACCCCGCAGGTTTCGAGACTGGCCCGGATCGCATGGGCTTTCTGATACGCGGGATCGTCCGTTTGGCCCAACATCGCCTGATCGAAACCGTCCAATCGGCGAACTTTCTCCTCAGGTTGCAGGTCGGAATTGTCGGCTACATCGTCGATCGCTCGCGCATAGGCATAGAAAATTGCAATATGTGGCCGTAACTTAGCGGGCAAAAAGATCGAGCCGACGGGGAAATTTTCGTCGCCGGCTCCTTTGCCTGATGGCGTTTCTGCTGTTGTCAAAGTCGCCTCGGTCATGGCACATGTATTTAGCATAAAAATGGTAACTTAATTATGTTATCCACTGAGGCGGAACGAAGGGATAGATAGGCCAGTCGGTATGTCCGCGAATTCAGAAGTAGCTCCCAGGCGCAATAGCGTAGGCGTCAAGATCGGCGATGTCGTCGTCGGCGGCGACGCACCGATAGTGGTGCAGTCGATGACGAATACCGATACCGCCGATGCGGATGGGACCGCGCAACAGATCGCCGATCTTCATCGTGCAGGCTCGGAGATTGTTCGCATCACAGTCGACCGTGACGAGGCTGCCGCGGCGGTTCCCTATATTCGCGACAAGCTCGACAAGTGGGGTATGGATGTCCCGCTGGTGGGTGATTTCCACTACATCGGCCATAAACTTCTGACCAAATATCCCGAATGCGCCGAGGCGCTGGCGAAATACCGTATCAATCCCGGCAATGTGGGTTTTCGCGCCAAGCGCGAGAGCCAATTCTCGACCATGATCGATGTGGCGTTGAAATACGACCGCCCGGTTCGTATCGGCGTCAATTGGGGCAGTCTCGATCAGGAACTCGTGGTCGAGATGATGGACGAGAACGCCAAGTCCGAAAATCCGTTGGATGCAGCCGAGGTCACTCACGAAGCTCTGGTCGCGTCCGCATTGTCGAACGCCCAGCGCGCCGAAGAACTCGGTATGCCGAAGGAAAAGATCATTCTGTCCTGTAAGGTGAGTGAAGTGCAGGGCATGGTCGCAGCTTATGAAAAGTTGGCCGCACGCAGCGACTACGCGCTTCACCTCGGATTGACCGAGGCCGGCATGGGATCGAAAGGTATTGTTGCCTCGACGGCGGCGCTCTCGGTTCTCTTACAGCAGGGCATTGGCGATACGATCCGTATTTCGTTGACGCCGGAGCCCGGTGGCGATCGCACTCAAGAAGTGGTCGTGGCGCAAGAAGTTCTGCAGACGATGGGTCTTCGCTCTTTCATGCCATTGGTGACCGCGTGTCCCGGCTGCGGACGGACCACGAGTACGGTGTTCCAGACCTTGGCCGGAAAAATTCAGAGCTATGTTCGCGAGCGGATGCCCGAATGGCGCGAAGACTATCCCGGTGTCGAGGATTTGAACCTCGCGGTGATGGGCTGCATCGTTAATGGTCCTGGCGAAAGCAAGCATGCGGATATCGGTATCAGCCTGCCCGGCACCGGTGAGCAGCCGGCAGCGCCGGTCTTCATCGACGGCGAAAAGGCGATGACACTTCGCGGCGCGAACATCGCCGAAGAGTTCCAGGAAATCGTCGAGAACTACGTCAAAAGCCGCTACGGCAGCGGAGACGGAAAGCAGCAGGCGGCAGAGTAGGATTAGTCAGCCAATTTGATCACGTCATCCGGCTTGATCTCGCCATCCGATAAAATCTCGCATTTCAACCCGCCTTTATCCCAGAGCGCGTCTTTCAGCCCTGGTTGCTCGAGCTTATTTTCCAGATAAAGACAGGGCTGGCAAAGCCGATGAACCATAAGCCGGACCTCGCCGACCATAATTTCCTTGCCTACCAGATCGTTCAACCGAATGCCTTTGCAAACAACGTTGCGGCGCGATTGGTTCGCCGTGCAACGCAAACCGACTTTCTCCAATGCTTCCAACTCTTCGATTTCGATGATGGTGAGCTGGCGGCCCGGTTCGGGCTTTTTCGAATAGGTGCCGGTGCCGAGCAAATAGCGGTCGCCATCGATACCTTTGCCGGCGATGCATTTCAGATACCGCACTTCGTCCATGGATTCGGACATCCGTACGGTGGTGTGCAGAGAAATTACTTTTCCTTCGGCCATGGTGAAGATTCCTTTTGGATTATTCTTGGCTCTTGGCAGCTTTTAGGATTTTGCGAAGCGACAGATCATCGTCGGCAAGCTCGGCTTCGGAAAAGACCGCATCAGAGCTGATCATACGCCGGGCCACCCGCATATCCCGCGGCCGGTTGATCGTTAGTGCCGCTTCGACTTTCCCGTCCTTCAATTGGAAGGCACAGCAATCGCGGTCGCCTAAATCGCCCCGATATACCAGCTCGCCCCACTCAGTGGGCATACCCGCCATCTGCAGATTGACATCGAACTGATCGGTCCACATCCAGGGTACTTTGTCATAGGGCTTGAGATCACCGCGCATGGATCGGGCTGCTGCCAACGCCTGGTCCTGTGCGTTCAGCCATGCTTCCAATCGGATGCGGCGGCCAAGCCGTGGGTTGAAGTGATTGGTGTTGTCGCCGGCGGCGAAAATATTCGGATCCGAGGTGCGGGCAAACTCATCGACCACAATACCGTTGTCGATTTCGAGCCCGGCGCTCTCGGCGAGCGAGGTTTCGGGCGAGATACCGATGCCGACGACGACCGCATCGCCGTCGATTGTCTCGCCGGCCGCAGTTTCGACGCCGGAAACCTTGTCCGTCCCCACGAAACTGGTGACCCCATCGCCGAGTTTGACCTCGACGCCGTTTGCGCGGTGGAGATCGAGGAACATCGCCGAAATATCATCGGGCAACGAGCGGCCCATAAGTTGGGGCATCGCTTCGATCACGGTTACCTCGGACCCGCGTGCGCGGGCACTCGCCGCCACTTCGAGGCCGATGAAGCCACCGCCAACGACAGCCACTTTGCCACCGGTCGCGAGAGCGGCCTCGATAGCGCGGCTATCTTCGATCGTGCGGAGCACATGGATGCCGGCGAGATCGCTGCCGGGCACATCGAGAGTGCGTACCTGTCCGCCGGTGGTGAGCAGTAGTTTATCGTAAGAGACCGTGGCGCCATCCGCGAGCGTGATGGTGCGCGCATCGGCGTCGATGGTGGTGGCCGCGTTGTTCAAATGAAGGTTGACGTCCATTTCGTCGTAATAGTCCTGGTCCCGCATCAAACGGAAACCTTCGCCGCCCGGCGTTTGCAATAACTCCTTCGAAAGGGGCGGGCGCTCGTAGGGTAGGCTCGGCTCTTCACCGATCAGGGTTATCGGTCCTTCATGGCCAAATCCGCGCAGCGATTGGACCGCCGCGCCTCCCGCGTGTCCGGCGCCGACGATGACGAAATGTTCGTTCGTTGTCATTAGTAGGGGCTCTCCTTACGCCTTGACGAATACCATGCCGTCTTCGATCCGGGTTTCATAAATTTTGAGATCCCGCTCGACCGGCGGGCAGAGACCTTTGCCGGTTTTGATGTTGAAGCGGCCATCATGGAGCGGGCACTCGATGACGTCACCTTCCTGAAAGCCCTTCGCGAGCGACGCATAGACATGGGTGCATATGTTGTGAGTGGCGAATATCTCACCGTCGACATTGTAGAGAGCGATGTCGTCCTCGCCGATGTAAACATTGATAGGCTCATCGGGCTGGATATCGCTTTCCGAGGCTACTTGATACCAATGTCCGTCACTCACGTTTCGCGCTCCTGAGGCGACTGTGCCGCTGGGCAAATTCAGTTTCGCTCTTATAAAAGTGCGCTGAACTTAGTTCAACGCCGTACGTATATCGACAAGGGCGACACCGCCTGCCACGACATCGGCAACCGCCTTTTCGAGCGTTGGAGCAATTTCATCCGGCTTGACGATCGGGCCATAGCCGATTGCACCGTATGACTTTGCGACACCACAAAAATCTACGTCGGGGCCGATCATTTTCTGGCCGATCCAGGCGTTTTCCGTCGGGCGGTCGCGTTCGCGAGCGAGCTTGCGCTGATGCTCCTCGTCATTGCCGAAGGAATTGTTGTTGTGGAGTACGATCAGCACCGGGATTTTGTAATGAACCGCCGACCAAAGTGCGGCCGGGTTCATGGTGAAATCGCCATCGCCCATGATGGCGAGCGTGAACTTGCCGAGATCGCGGCCTGCGAGCGCAGAGCCGACCACGCCACCCGGCCCATAGCCGACACCGCCGCCGGCATTGTTGCCGGGGTACCGGCCGCCACCGTCGAACTGCCAAATTCCCTCGTACCAGCTGCGATAATTGCGATTGGCGAGAATGTAATCTTGTCCCTTCACCGCTTGCCAAACTTCGTGGATGAGGCGAGGGACCGATATCGGGTCATTGTCGAAATTTTCCTTTAGGACTTCCTGCTGGCGCGCGCGCAGTGCCTCATGACGTTCGCTAAGCGCTTTCGCGTTGGCCTTGGCCTTATTCTGCCAGGCGGTATCTTTTTTCGCGCGTTTCTTGAGTTCCGCCAAAAGCTGGTTGAGGCCGTAAAGCGGGTCGGCGAATAGGTGCACGTCGACAGGTGGCAGCGCGCCGCCGATCGTCGCCCAATTGTCGACGGAAAGATCATTGAGAGAGAGGTCGATTACCTTCCTCGTTTGACCCTCCTTGCGGTCCACCATGACGCCGTAACCACCGCCCCGTGCCATGCCATACTCTCCGAGCATGTCTGCGATGTCCTGATTATCCATGACCAGGGTTACGTCCGCTTCGCTGCGAATTTCGCTCTCTTTACTGGGGCCAAAGCCACCGGTCATATTCTGCGGATGGTCGGTCGGCATATTGACCACGTCTTTGCCCTCCTGAAATGCGGCGCCAGTGAGCTCTACTAACTCCTGGAGTGGCTCGGGAATGCCAGCGAGACGACCGCACCGACCGCCCAATATCAGCGGGAATTCGGCCTCTACCAGAAGATCGGCCGCGGCCTGAACGCTTTCTTCTGCGGCTGCGACTGGCGGAATGTCGCTATAGCGGGGAAGGGACATATTCGGCAGCGCGATGCCGTCGTCCAAGGTTGCCTCCTGTAAGCTCGTATCGAGGGAGATATAGGTGAGGCCTTTCGGCGCGGTCATGGCCATACGGTAGGCTTTGGCGAGGGAATCCAGAACCGCCTGTTGTGTGGGAGGCTCGTCGGTCCATTTCGTGTAGGGCTGCATTACCTGGGACTGATTATTGGCGCTGTGTAGCCAATCTATGAAACGTCGCTCGGAGGGGTCGAGCGGGCCCGAACCGCCGATGACCAACATTGGTGCCCGATCGGCAAAGGCGTTCCAGAACGACATAATCGCATGCTGTAGACCCACCAGATTGTGCAAGATCACGCAGGCCGGTTTGTCGGTAATCTTGGCGTAACCATGAGCCATAGAAACCGCAATTTCCTCATGTGGGCAGAGGATCATCTCTGGTTTGTGGTTGCGTCCATAATTGACCAACGAGTCATGGAGACCACGAAAGGTCGAGCCCGGCGTCAGGGTTACATAATCGAAACCCATCTCGCGCAGCATATCGGCCATGATATCGGACCCGAATTGCGGCTCTTGTTGGTTGGCGGGGAGATTGATGGGAACTTCGGTGGTGGTGTCGGTCATGGCGCGTTGTTCCTGGTATCGGGGATGGAATGAAAGACGCGCCACCCGATTAGCTCAGGGGCGCGCCTTCCGAATCAAATTATGCCGTTAAAGGCTTAAGCCCAGTTAGGCGTCCTTCTTCTTTTTCTTTTTCTTTTTCTTTTTGCAGTATTTGCCCTTACAGGTTTTGAACTTCTTATAGCCTTTCAAAGCACCGCGAGCTTCTTTCACGACCTCGGGGTCGGTCTTGTAAACCTCGGCAATGATTTTCTGAAGATCGGCACCAGATGTCGGATCGACAGTGGCATGACGCTTTTTGGCTTCGGCCAACAGTTTCGGATCCTTCATCGACTTGTCGAAGGCGTCGCGCAGGATTTTCACCACATTTGCAGGGGTACCCGGAGGTGCGCTGAGCCAGCGGCCGACGGCGCCCATGCTGGAGATGAACTTAAGTGCTTGTTTCGCCTTGTCGTCCTGGGCGAGTTCCATCATCAGCGGAACATTGGGCAATTCTTTTTCTTTTTTGTAGCCAACCTGAACGATCGGGATAAGCGTGCCATCCTCGAAGAGATGAGGCTGACGGATTTTCCAGCTCTGCCAAGCGCTCGATTGAGCGTCGGTTTCGCCACGCAGCATCGCTAACGTTTGCGGTGCGGAACCGCCATAGCCGCAAATCAGCTTGAATTTGAAGCCGAGGTAAACCGCCATTGCGCGCCCGTTGACATAGGTCTGAGAGCCGCGACCGGAGCAGCCGAGAACGACTTCTTTGTCCTGCAGATCTTTGACGGATTTCACGCCTTTGCGCTTGTGGACGACCATTGTCGGATTAACGTTGGTCACCGAGCCGATTGCGTGGAACTTACGCCCGTCATATTTCATTTTCTTTGGGAACAAGAGCTGTGAAACCGCCATGGCATCCGCGATCCAGCCGAGATAGGTCCCGTCTTTCGGGGCCTTGTTGGCGAGATAATTTGCAGCCTTAACGCCGCCAGCACCGCGCATATTCTGGATGATGATGTTCGGCTTGCCCGGCAGATGCCGTTCCATAGCCTCACCAACCATACGGGCATAAAGCGTATAGGAACCGCCGACACTGAAGCCGACGATGAAGACAATTTCCTTGCCTTTGAAATGTGGCGCTGCTTTCGCCGGCGTACCCGTAA
>DLVK01000144.1:0-4086 GCA_003444235.1 Rhodospirillaceae bacterium | reverse complement strand
AATACGCATCACCACGCTCATGTCATGCTCGATCAACAATACAGCGCAATCGCCTTCGTTCCGGATGTCTTCGATAAGGCGCGAAAGTTCAGCGGATTCCGCTGCATTCAATCCGGCCGCCGGTTCGTCGAGGCAAAGTAATTTGGGCTTCGAACACATCGCTCGGGCGATTTCGAGCAGTCGTTGGCTACCGTAGGGCAATTCACCGGCCTCTTGATCGGCGAACTCGAGGAGCGCGATCTTCTCGAGCCAGACCTCGGCGCGCTTCACCGCTTCTGCTTCGGCACGCGCATAACTCGGCAGGCCCAACAGACCAAAAATGCTGAAACCGGAAGCCCGCATCAATTCGTTATGTTGGGCGACAACAAGGTTCTCCAGTACGGACATACGTGGGAACAAGCGTATGTTCTGAAAGGTGCGCGCTACCTTGGCACGTTGGGCGATTTTGAACCCCTCGAGACGCTCCAGTCGGTGCGTTTGTTCCGCCGCATGCATTTCGATCCGTCCGGCGGTCGGCCGATAGAAACCGGTAAGGCAATTGAACACGGTCGTTTTTCCCGCGCCGTTAGGCCCAATAATTGCGGTAATACCGTTTTCGGCAACCTGGAACGAAACCGCGTCGACGGCGGTGAGACCGCCGAACTGCATGGTGAGTCCTTCCACATCGAGCAGCGGCACGGTCATCGCTCTTCCACTATTTTCTGCGAACGGACGGTCGGTTCCCGTTTGGTCAACAGGCCCCGTGGCCGCCAGACCATGATCGCAACCATGCCGCCTCCAAAGGCGAGCATGCGAAATTGCTCCAGTTCACGGAACAGCTCTGTCATACCAATCAGGAAGACCGCCGCCAGAACAACACCCATTTGGCTGCCCATACCGCCCAATACGACAATCGCAAGAATGATCGCTGATTCGATGAAGGTAAAACTTTCAGGGCTGATAAACCCTTGCCGTGTCGCAAAAAACGACCCCGCAAAGCCTGCAAACATCGCCCCGACCGCAAACGCGGTGAGTTTGGTGTTGCGCGGATTTATTCCAAGGGCACGGCAGGCGATTTCGTCTTCGCGAAGCGCTTCCCAAGCGCGTCCGACCGGCAATCGGCGAATACGTTCGGTAAAGAGATTGGTCAATAACGCGAGCGCCAAGATCAAGTAATACAAAAACACGATCCGATGGATCGAGGCGTAGTCGAGACCGAAAAAGGAATGGAAGCTCGTTTCCTTACCGCTATTGCTGAACGGCAGCCCGAAAAAACTCGGTCGCGGTATGCCGCTCAATCCATCGGGCCCTTTGGTGAGCTCGTACCAATTCAGCAAAATAATCCGAATGATCTCGCCGAACCCAAGGGTGACGATGGCGAGGTAATCGCCTCGTAGCCGCAGCACCGGGAAACCGAGCAAAATGCCGAAAAGGGCTGCAAACAAACCGGCAAGCGGCAAACATTGCCAAAAGGAAAGATCGAAATTGAGTGCGATTAGCGCGTAGGAATACGCGCCGACCGCATAGAAGGCGACGTAACCGAGATCGAGCAGCCCTGCGAGGCCAACCACGATATTGAGCCCCCACCCCAGCATGATGTAGGTCAGAACGAGAATTCCCAAATCCAACAGCCAACGGTCGACGAAAGGCAGGACCGGCCACAACACGGCGAGTGCCAGCAGGCCCGTGCCGAACCATGGGCCAACTGTCGTCCTGAAGCCTTCCTTTATCGAAGCCGTCGTTTCCGCTGCCGCGTCCCGCAGATGGGGTTCGCTTTTAAGGTAGGAAATGGCGAGACGTCCGAGGAACACCGCGGCAATCGCGATCAAAACCCAGACCAATCGGATTTCGATATCCGTACCTTGGGCGGTTATGTTCCGGTCCTCACCTCCGGCCACCAGACGAAAGCCGAACATGGGAAAGGCAAGCGGCAGGGTCATTAGTGCTGTTATGCCCGCATCGCGCAAATGTGCGGACCAGTCTGTCCCCGTTCGATCGACAGCGCTTACGGCCATACTCAAACCTTCTCGATTTCCGGTTTGCCGAGCAGCCCCGACGGACGGAAAATCAGGACCAAAATCAGGATCGAAAAGGCGGCGACATCCTTATATTCGATCGTGAAATACGCAGACCAAAAGGTCTCGATCAGGCCGATCAAAAGCCCGCCCAACATCGCGCCCGGCAAAGAACCGATGCCCCCCAACACCGCTGCGGTAAAGGCTTTGATACCGGCGACGAAGCCAATATAGAAATCGATCACGCCGTAATTGAGCAGAACCATCATGCCGGCGACCGCCGCAAGCATGGCCCCCAGAATGAAGGTCAATGAGATGGTTTTATTGACGTCGATGCCGACCAGTGACGCCATTACCAGGTCCTGCTCGCACGCCCGTTGTGCGCGACCGAGCGCGGTTTTGGCGATAACGATCGAAAAAACCGTCATCAACACCACTGTGGTGGCGACGATCAACAACTGCATAAAACTTAGCGATACAGTGGATTCACCTATTTTCCAGAAGGTAAACCCGCCCTCGACCAAAGGCTGCAGCGTCTTGGATCGCGCGCCCTGCATGAGCTGTACGTAATTTTGCAACGCGATCGACATGCCGATCGCAGAAATGAGCGGTGCCAATCGAAAAGAGCCCCGGAGCGGACGATAGGCAAGGCGTTCGACCGCCCAGCCATATGCCGCCGTGAATACCATTGCCAACAACAGTACAACGACCAAGGCGAATGGCACGAAGCTGAATCCCAGTCCCACTGCCAGCAAATAGAAAATCAACGCATTGAAAGCACCGATCATGAAGATTTCGCCATGGGCGAAATTGATCATGCCGATAATGCCGTAAACCATGGTGTAACCGATGGCGATCAGGCCGTAGATCGACCCTAGAGTGATGCCGTTAATCAGTTGCTGTGTGAAATATTCCATATCGGAAATGCGGACCGCGCGGCTGACGAATCGCTCAAAGTCGAACATATCGACGGCGGCACCGCAACCGCCTCAACGCTGGCCTTGAACCGTCCGGCCATGTTAGACAGCCGGTTCAATTTCCAGGGTAAAATTGGAGAAAAATCCATGCCATTCGAAGCCGCCAGCAAGGCTCTATCGCGATACACCGTACTTGATCTAACAAGGGTCCGTTCCGGCCCCACATGCGTACGACAACTCGCCGATTGGGGCGCGAATGTCATTAAGGTTGAGCTACCGCCCGCACTCGAAGGCGGAAACGCATTGGGGGGTGCCCGCCATGGGCCGGACTTTCAGAACCTTCACCGTAACAAGCGTAGTTTGACCCTTAATTTGAAAGAGGAAGACGGGATTAAAATCTTCAAGCGCCTGGTAGAAAACGCAGACGTTGTTGTGGAGAATTATCGCCCGGACGTGAAGGCGCGGCTCGGCATCGACTACGACTCCCTGAAAGCGATCAATCCGAAAATTATCCTCGGCAGTATTTCGGGCTTCGGGCAAGACGGCCCCTATGCCAAGCGGCCAGGATTCGACCAAATCGCCCAAGGCATGGGCGGGCTGATGTCCATTACCGGCTTGCCCGGCCAAGGCCCGGTGCGTGTCGGTATCCCGATCGCCGACCTTTGTGCCGGCATGCTCTGCGCGCAAGGCATCATGATTGCCCTGCTGGAACGTGAAGCC
Organism: Rhodospirillaceae bacterium; assembly: GCA_003444235.1. Taxonomy (GTDB): domain Bacteria; phylum Pseudomonadota; class Alphaproteobacteria; order UBA8366; family UBA8366; genus UBA8366. The sequence goes on along the minus strand of DLVK01000144.1, from coordinate 455 downwards.
TCGGGCGAAGGACAATGGGTGCATACGTCCCTCCTCCAGGCGATGATTTTTATGCTCGACTTCCAAGCTGCGCGTTGGACGCTGGCCGGAGAAGTGCCGCAGCAAGCCGGCAACAATCACCCGACATCCATTCCGACCGGCGTTTTCCAAACAACGGACGGATTCATCAATATCGCAGTTGCCGGCAACCTGATCTGGCGCCGGTTCGCAAAAGCGGTCGATCGCGAAGATTGGATCGAACATCCCGACTATAAGGAAGCGGAATCCCGCTCGGCGAACCGGGATGCACTGAACGCCGAAATCGCCGAACTGCTCAAAACCAAGTCGAGCGATGAATGGGTCGAAAGCCTGAACGAATCCGGTGTCCCCTGTGGGCAGATTTACGATATCGACAAAGTCTTCTCTGACCCTCAAGTCGAGCACCTGGAAATGCAGAAAAGCGTGCATTCGGGAGA
>DLVK01000492.1:7896-10702 GCA_003444235.1 Rhodospirillaceae bacterium | reverse complement strand
CGTAAAGAAACCGGTTTCCCGTCCTTTGCTTTCGGCGCCGGTGTTGCTGCAATCGCGAGGCGAGCACTGCCCAGACCGTCACATAATTCAATGGCCCGGTTTTTCATATTTCGGAGTGCATTTGCATCCGATAACAAACCGGAGATGGTCTGGCCGAACAAATGGCTGTCTTCCGGCGCTTCAACCACCTGAATGGCCCCCATTTCCGAAAGAGCTGCGGCATTTGCTTTTTGATTTGCGGCGGTGACCGCCATCAGCGTTGGTTTTCCGAGGCAGCATCGTTCCCAGGCGCTCATTCCTCCGGCACCGATCACAAGGTCCGCCCGGGATATTTCCCCCGCCATGTCGTTGCAATCGATCAAAAGTTCAGCGTCATGGTCCGAGAGTTTCGCATCGACTTTTTCCTTGTGCGGTGCCGCGGAACCCAGTGCGATAGTGACGGAGACATCGAGGCCCGCATGGCGAATAGCATCCAAGGCATGGCTACTGATATCGGTCGGATCGGTGGCGCCGGGAGAAATTAAAATATGTCGTGGCTGATCCGAGGCGCCGCCATCAGGCGCTACTATTCGCGTACGAAAAAAACTACGCCGCAGCGGAGCGTGGTTGGCCCCGATAAGTTTTCTACAGTGTTCTGGTATTTTGCCTTCGTAGGCATCCGATGTCCGGCCGGGCGTGAAATCGGCGATCATGTCACAATCGTGTTTTCGGTCTGCGAGATCGTCGAAAATGAAAACTCTCTTTGCCCAATCCCGGCATGCGGTTTCGTATTTGGCGTCCCGTTCATAGTGATCGATTACTGCGAGATCGCACGAACGGTCGAGTCGTGCGCCGATGTCTTTCGGCGAATCATTTTCATCAAGTCGAATAGTTTCGGTCTGCCGGCTGGCGAGTGACGGAACAGCGCCTACTGTTTCTGGGCTAACGGCGAACTGCGTTTGCCACCCGATATCTTCCAGCCGATCGGCAAAAGCGAGGCAGCGCATAACATGCCCGGTTCCAATTAGTGGGCCACCGTCGCACCGAAAAACAGCAAAGGGCTGAAGGGCCATTGGAGAACGTTATGCTTCCGGTTTACGGAACAGCCACCAATTCAGATCGTCGAGGCCGGTCGTCCGCTTCCAAAAGAATCCGTCAGCGACATATTCCAAATCGGGATGCGCATCGAGAAAAATTCCCCCATAGTCGCGCTTGAACAAAAAATCATCCTGCCCATGGTAGGGAATGGCTTGTGGCTTCGGTGAAAAATACTCGAGTGTAAGAATATAACGCGCACTAACCCGGTAGATTTCAGCAATGGCTCGGTCCAGTGCTTCATCGGGAATATGAATCAAAACACCTGAGGTAAACACCAAATCGATTTCGCCATCTTCGAAGGGAAGCGATTGCAAGCTGCCCTGGAGGGCGCGTTCCGGCGGCAATATGCCGGAATCGATAAGTGTGTCGAGCGCATCTCTGTTTGGTTCTATCGCATGCAGCGTTGCGTCGGTAAGTTGGCTGAGCGCGTGAATATTGATGCCGATGTTGCATCCGGTTTCGAGAATCGACTGCGGGTTTTCACCGTCGTAAAAACTCTCAAATATTTTCTCGAATGCCAGCCGCCGTTGTTCGATAGCTTCGGCGGTCGCTTGATTACGAGACACATAGTCTCGGCCGAAGTCGCCGCTCCAGGCGCTCAGTTGTTTTTCACCCTCAGTCATTAGGATTCCCCCGGCATGCCAGCAAGTTTTGGTTGGCTGACACTCGCATTGATTTCCAGAAGTCGCGGCTGTTCGGCAAACAAATTCTTCAGCTCGGCAAAGCCGAAATTGGGGTTCTGCGGATATATTGTATCGAACACCTGGCTTATAAGCTCGTAATCTTCGGGTGTATCGACGGTTAATCTCCATTCGCGTAGATCGGGCCGGTGATCCAATTCCATAGCGGGAAACCGGTCCGGCCGACGCCAAATAAACGGGGTCACGTGTTCGCGTTCGTCTGCTTCAGATGCTTCCGAATGGGCCGTGGAGAGCGCATCGAAAGAAAAAACTTCGGTATCGAAGCCATGCGGGTATCCGCTGTCGAATGCTGTACGCGCATATGCAACCGGTGAATTCTCGAATGCCGAGAGTACATCGCCGCTAACTTCCGGGTCTATTAATGGACAGTCCGATGTCACCCGCATAACGGTATCTGCTTTCATTTGTTGTGCTGCGCGGAAAGTGCGATCGAGGACATCCTGTTCATCGCCGCGATATAGGGAAATTTCTGACGATGCGATTTTAGCAATCGGATCATGCGCTTTGCCCTCTGGAATTGCCAAGCACACCGCGTCCAGACCCCTGATGCGCTGAACCCGTTCCAGCATGCGGTAGAGCAAGGGTTTCCCCGCAAGAGGCATCAGTACTTTTCCTGGCAACCGCGTCGAGGTCATACGGGCTTGTATGATTGCGACGACTCTGTTCGACATGCCGGGTCACCCTGACTTCAAACCCAGGACAGAACCCAATTCGTCGACGACACGGTCCACATCGGTCTCTGTCATTGCGGTAAATAATGGCAAACATAAACAACGGGCGTAGTAGGCCTCGGCGCCGGGCAATCGAGATTTGCCATACCGTTGTTCGTAGTAGGGCTGACGGTATAGCGGCATATAAAGTACCTGAGTGCCGATTCCGCGCGCACGAAGTTCGTTCATTACTTTTGCCCGGTCCGTCCCGGCGGCGTCAAAATCGATTAGAACAACAGCCACATGCCACGCTGGCACGCCGTAATTGGATCGTGCGATCGGTTTTACAATAGGTGCCAACGGGGCGAGCCGTTCCGC
>DLVK01000492.1:0-7591 GCA_003444235.1 Rhodospirillaceae bacterium | reverse complement strand
CGGGGCGAGCCGTTCCGCATATGCATCGACGAGTTTGTTCTGCGTGGCGACGAAATCATCGAACTTGGTCATTTGACTGAGACCGAGCGCACAATGGATATCGCTGGCCCGGTAGTTGAATCCCATCTCGGCCATTTCGTAGTACCAAGGGTTTGGGGTGCGGTCGTTGGAAAACGCCTGATCGATGGATTCAAACAGATCCGAATCGCGCACCATGCCGTGATTTCGAAGCCTACGCAGGCGATCCGCCATGGAATCGTCATTTGTCGTGACGACGCCTCCTTCGCCCATGGCGATGGCCTTCACGGGGTGCGCCGAAAACACCGTTAGATTTCCATGCTGGCAGGCGCCAACTGAAAGACCATCCTGATAGGTTCCGCCCAATACGTGGCAGGCGTCTTCGATAACCCGAAGCCCTTTGCCGTCGGCCAATTCCTTAAGTCCCGCAATATCGCAGCATTGACCGTTCAGATGAACCGGAAGAATGCTTTTGCAATTGCTTGCCTCGCCACCCCTTAGTGCGGCTTCCGCACTATCGGGTGTCATCAAGCCGGTGTCCGGGTCAATATCGGCAAAAACCACATCGGCACCCGTAAAGCGTACCGCGTTTGCGGTTGCGAGAAAGGTAACCGCCGGTACGATTGCGGTGTCGCCCGAGGAAAGGCCGATCGACGCGGTGGATAAATGAAGCGCGGCGGTTCCGCTGCTGCAGGCGACCGCGTGATTGGCATCGACGCGGGCGGCGAAAGCAGCCTCGAACTCATCGACTTTCGGCCCCGTGGTGAGAAAATCACTCCGCAGCACATCGGCGACTGCGGCGATATCGTCCTCGCCCACATGTTGGCGCGAATAGGGCAAAAAAGGTTGTTTGGTCACAGGTCGCCGTTCGACAGGAGTGAATTCAATATATCCGGCGTGAGCCAGGCAGGGTTCCGATCGCTCTTATATTCGAAGCCCTCCGTAACGGCCTCGGCGCCGAGTGCTTCATAGGTGTCGCGCTCCCAGAAACCGAGTGAAGGCTCGATGACATAACGATCGTCCAGCTCGACGGTGGTGCGTGCTTCGTCTTCGGTAACCAGCATCTCGTGCAGTTTTTCGCCGGGGCGAATACCGATGATTTCTGTCGGCAAATCCGGCGCGAGGGCAGTGGCCAAATCGATCACCTTCATGCTTGGAATTTTCGGCACGAAGATCTCGCCGCCGCGCATCATTGCAAGTGACGACAACACAAAACTAACCCCTTGATCGAGGGTAATCCAAAACCTCGTCATGCGGTCGTCCGTGATCGGTAGCGAGGTGGCGCCCTTCTCGATCAGATTGCGGAAAAACGGCAGTACCGAACCTCGAGATCCTAGTACGTTGCCATAGCGCACGACCGCGAACCGGGTCGGGCGTTTGCCAGCAAGGTTGCCGGCGGCGACGAAAATTTTGTCGGAGGCGAGCTTGCTTGCGCCGTAAAGATTGACTGGATTGGCCGCTTTGTCGGTCGAGAGTGCGAGCACTTTTTCAACGTTGCATGCAAGTGCCGCCATCATCACATTCTCGGCGCCGTTCACGTTGGTACGAATGCATTCCATGGGGTTGTATTCGGCGATCGGAACATGCTTGAGCGCCGCTGCGTGGATGACGATATCGACGCCTTCCATTGCGAGTTTCAGGCGATCGATGTCTCGAACATCGCCGATAAAAAATCTTAGTGGGGTCGCGGATTCGCGCGCCACCCCAAAATCCACAGACATGTCGAATTGCTTGGCCTCGTCGCGGGAATAGATGATCAACCGATTGGGTTTGAAATTATCGATTATTGTCCGGGTGCAGGCACGGCCGAACGAGCCCGTGCCACCGGTGATCAGAATATTCTTTCCGTCCAGGTCGAGGTCGGAATAGTCGAAAGGCTTAAAGATTTCTTCGGACATTTTTTCTCGCTCTATGCGGGTTCCGTCACTGTACCGTTTCCAGGTGTGACGATTTCCGCGCTGGAAATGGACTGTTCTTCGAATGCGTCCCGATACCATCGGCTGTTCGCCAATACGGAACTATGATTGCCGGTCGCATCGATCTCGCCTTCCATCATGACAACGATTTGATCCGCATCCATGATCGTCGATAAACGATGTGCGATTACGATAATGGTGGCGTTGGTGGTGGATCGAATTCGGCGCAGGGTTTTGCGGAAGCGGGCTTCCGCTTCCGCATCCAGGTTACTGGTGGGTTCATCTAAAATGAGTATCGAAGATTGCCGCACCAATGCACGGGCAAGGTCCAGGCGCTGCAATTGACCTCCCGACAACCGGACACCACGTTCGCCAATCATTGTGTCGTAGCCATTCGGCAAGTTGGAAATGAATTTATGAGCACCGGCAAGTTTCGCGGCCTCTCGTATTTCTTCTGGGTTCGCATCGGTTTTGCCATACGCGATATGTTCGGCAGCGGTGACATTAAAAACTAACGGGGTCTGCGAAACGTAGGCGATTCCGTTGCGTAATGTGGTGGTGTCAAAAGAGTTGATTTCGGTGCCATCGATCAAAATTTCACCGCTGGTGACTTCGCGCAGGCGCGGTAGCAGGTCGACGAGGGTAGATTTGCCGGCCCCCGAAGGACCGACGATTGCGGTCATTTGATTGGCGGGGATGGTCAGGTCGATCGATTTAATGGCGCGGGTAGACTTTGCCATCGGATAAGAAAAGCTAGCTTTGGTAAGTTGGATTTGATCTCGCACAAATTCGAAAGGAATAGTTCCGTCGCGTGTTTCCCGGGCGGCGCCCGCAGTCTGCAACCGCCTTACCAGTGTTTCCAGGCTTGCTTGATAGCCGAGTGCCGCCTGCGCCGTCGCCATGAGTTCCTTAATTGCGGGTAGCAATCGGATTAACGCCAAAACGACAAAAACCGCAATTTGTTCGAGGCGAAGTTCCAAGAATGTCACCCCCGCATAGAGCACGAGCAGACTGATTGCGAGGGTAATCGGCTCCATGAGAACATTCACACGCGCCAAGAAATCATAGATCGAAATCATATGATCGCGCTGCGCGATTGTGAGACGCCTCATTTCTGATTTTTCCGCATCTTCCGTTCCGGAGAGCCTGATCAAACGAATCGAGCCCAGCCGTTGAACCAGAAATGCCGACATCGATTGGTTCGCTTCGGCGACTTGATCGCCGCTCGATGCCGTTTTGTCCAAATAGCGCTTCAAGATGTAGCCGCTGATCGCCATGGTGCCGATTGCCGCGACCGCCACGGGTCCGGTGATCAGCGACAGTACCAAGAGATAAAACAGAATAATTATCGAGTAACTCAACATCAGCACCGGAGCGACAATTGCCTGTATGGCGAGGGTCAATTCCGAGGTCATGCTGTTGACGACGCCGCCCGACTGTTCGCGGTCATGATAGGCGGTGTCCGCATACAGATAGGCATCGAACAGATGAAGTCGAGAATGCTGGATCATGCCGTGAAATACTTTTTGAAAATATAGCTGGCGGTAATAAGAGAAAACCTGGCGGATCAGGATGAAGAAAAAGCTGGAAAGGATCAGGACCGGAAGTGTCACGGGCAGATAGAGGGCTCCATAAATACGCACCAGCCAGCCCCAAATCTTGGAACTTTGTCTGAGGCCTTCAACATCCCCTCCCGATTGGATGAATTCCGCAATCGGCAGAAACATCGCTAACCCGATACTTTCGAAAAATGTCGCGGACACCATTAGTAAAAGGATGACGGCCTCATGCCGGGTTCGCAAACCCAACAGCCGCGAAATTTCGAAGTATCTACTAAGACCGAGATTTTTCATTTTGAAAGGATCGTCAGAGAAACGGTATTGCGCGGCTCTACTTCACCAACCGTGCTGGAACGCCAAGCGCCGTGGTGTTGTCGGGAATGGGTCCAACGACTGCTGCGCCGGCACCGATTAGGACGTTCCGCCCGATTTCGATTTTCTCGATTACCGATGCGCCGGCGCCGATTAGCGTCTCGTCGCCGACCTTTACGTCGCCGCACAGCACAGCACCGGGCGCAATGAAAGAATGGGCCATTAGATGGCAATCATGATCGATACTGCATCTCGTATTGAGAACAACATTGTCGCCGATCACGGTGCGTGGTTGGACGACGGACCCGGCCATTATTTGCGCGCCTTCTCCGATCACGACATCGGGAGCGACCACGGCGCTTGGGTGGATGAGGGTACGAATCTCGAAGTCCGCCTGTTTCAGGTTTTCAAAAATTTTCTTACGTACTCCGATATCTCCAACACCGTTTGCGATCGCGGTTTCGGCTGGCTGGAGATCCGAAAGAGCGTCGTTCTGCGAAAGAACCGGACAATCCATAAAGTCTGTCCCGTGCAAGGCCGGATCCAAATCCAGGAAAGCTTCGACGGTCTCTCCATTGGCCCGGAGCGCTTCATAGACCACCGCGCCATGACCGCCGGCGCCAATTATGAAATTCTTCTTTTGCATAAAGTTTAGCTGTCCAGGAACGACCTAACGCCACTCACGATTTCTGAACACCCGCTGCGAATATCGTGAGTTCTAGCAGCTGAAATCTGGGCATCCCGGGCATCGTCGTCGTGATAGAGCTGTTCCGCTGAAGTCACCAAGTCGTTGGGTGAGATGTCGATACCGATACCGAGATGAACCGTCAGGTGACGTTCTGCGAATGCGGTTCCGAAATAGTTTTGGTGATCGAATTGAGCAACGGAAATGCCGGGTCGTTGATGGAAAACACGTTCAATCATCGTGTTGCCCGCCGCCGTTATGGCGAGATGTGTGCCCTTGAGCAATGAAGCGAACTGGGCCGGGGAAATATCTCGATGCACAGTAACGTTCTCGCCGGTGACTTCGATATCGCCGCAAGCGGCGCCGACAACCAGATCGACTGGCGAATTCTTGGCGATTTCCCTAACCGCCGGCGCAAAATGTTCGACCAGGCCCGATTGATCGCCACCACCAAAACATATGAAGATGCCCTCGTGGTGAGCTGATTCTGCGTTATCGTGCTCGGGGTCTATGAGGAAGAATTGCAAGCCGGTGAGCAGTTTAATGTCGCTGTTTCCGGCTTTGTATTCGTCTACGAAGTCCGCGGCATTCGGATGGTCGTTGACCAGCATGTCGGTGTTGTGTCGGGTTGCTCGGGGTTCATCGGTAAATCGGATGACGGGTTTGCCGAGCGCCTTGATCGCGTTGACGAACTTGCACCAAGTCGGTCCGGTGGTGGCTGAAGCGTTATCAGGGTCTATTGGCGGATCGAGCAAGAGAAGGCTAACAGCTGGGTATTCTTTCTCGAGCCGGCTTGGCAGGTCAAACGGGTTCTCCAGCGCTACGATTTCTATTTTTGTACCAACGGTAGGATCGAACACCCTTTCGACCATGTCTGGCGTGCGGGTAAAAAAAACCGATGCTACATCGAGCCGGGTAATCAGGCTTTGCATGCGTGTCAAATGACCCATCCCTATATCCGGGCCACCATCGGCGAAAATCGCGATTTTATTCACTGCTGGTGTCTTCCGTGCGTTGACGCGCGGTTTAGTGCTTACCAGTGGGGATCTTGTTTCGTTTGTTCGACAATCGTGGCCAGGCCCTGATCGAAATCGATCTCCGGCGCCCAACCGAGCGCTCGAATTTTCGCGTCGTCCACTGCGTATCGTTCGTCTTGTCCAGGCCGGTTTGTGACAAACTCAATCGCATCGTCGGTATCGATATCGAGCAAGCTGGCAATTTTATTGACCACGTCCAGATTCGAAAGTTCTTCGTTGCCCGACACGTTGTAGATTTGGTTCTTCTCGCCTTTGGCAACGATCGTAAAGATAGAGCGGGCAGCATCCTCCACATGCAGCCAATTACGGCGGTAGCTACCATCTCCATGGATTTGCGCTTTCTTACCCGAAAGAATGCGCAGGATCGAACGGGGAATTAGTTTTTCAGGATATTGCCGACAGCCGAAATTGTTACTCATGCGCACGACTTTGAATTCCAGATCGTATGTGCGGGCATATGCATGCAGGATATTTTCTGCGGCTGCCTTGCTTGCGGAGTAAGGGTTGGAAGGCCGAAGCACATCGGTTTCCGAATTCGCGCCGTCGGTGATATCCCCGTAGACCTCGTCGGTGCTGATTTGCACGAAAATCGGCCGGAGGTTTTCCTCGTATGCTCGAACGAGGTCCAGCATATTCTGGACGCCGAGCGTATTCGTCGTCGTGAAGTGTTTCGACGACCGGATCGAATTATCGACATGGCTTTCGGCGGCGAAATTCACCAATACGTCGCATTCGGGAAGCGTATCCAGTTCCGCGATATCACCATGAATAAAGCTATAGTTTTCGTGGTCGTAAAATGACGCGTAGCTTTTCTTGTCCGATGCGTAAGTGAGTTTGTCGATATTGATGACGTCGTAGTTTTGCTCGAGCAGAAGGCGGACAAAATTTTTGCCGATGAAGCCGTTTCCGCCGGTGACGACGAATTTTTGTTTGATAATTGACATGATCTAGTTCTGCAGTTTTTTGAAGATTGAAGGGGCGTGATGATGAATGGCTGCGATGGTTTCACAGAGCAATTGCATATCGTCGTCATGCATTTGATTGTAAAGAGGCAGACACAAAACCTGTTTGGCGACTTTTTCAGTGACCTTTAACGGGACACGGTGATTCAGGCCCTTGTAGGCATCCATGGTGTGGACAGGCGGATCATAGTAGGGACGGGTTTCGATATTTTCGCTTTTTAGAGCATTGGCGAGGCCGTCACGGTCGAGACCGAATTCTGCGGAATTCACAATCATCGCGAAATCTTTGAAACCGCTTCGGCAGTCCTCGGGCAGGATGGGAAACGAAATTCCCGGTATTGCACTTAGTGCGGACTTTGCGAGATGAACCAGTTCGTTCCGGCGTGCGACGAATTCTCCCAAGCGTGGCAACGCCAAAAGGCCTGCTGCGGCGGAAATCTCCGGCAATTTCGAAACGATACTGGCGAACCGCGCATTATAGTCTCCAGGATGTCCCCAGTTTCTCGCCATGCGAATGTTTTCCGCAAAGTCATCGTCATCTGTGGCTAAAAATCCGCCTTCTCCCAACGTGGTGAAGATCTTGGTGACGGACGTGGAAAACCCCTCGGCTATGCCGCCGCAACCGACGGGTTTCCCTTTGTAGTGCGAGCCCAGCGCGTGAGCGGAATCGAAAAACAAAGCCAGACGATGTTTGGCGCAAATCGATTCCAGCGTTTCGATGTCGCAAGGTGTGCCGTAAATATGAACGCCGCAGACCGCGACCGTGTGTTCCGTAATCGCTGCTTCCACCGAAGCAGGGTCGATACAAAGCGTCGCCGGATCGATATCGGCAAATACCGGCGTCAGTCCGCCCAACTGCATCGAATGCGCGGTCGCGGGGAACGTGAAACTCGGGATGATGACTTCGCCGCCATCGAGCCCGGCGGCGGTGGGCATATACATCAAACCGGTCGAAAGGTTAGAGAGGGCGAGGCAATGTTTGACCTCTAGCTGTTTCGCGAGTTCGGCTTCGTAGCGTTCGGCAATCGGCCCGAAATTGGACAGGTATCCACTCTCCTCCATTTCGCCAAGAAAAGGAGCCAATTCTTCGGCACTCGGCGCC
>DLVK01000186.1:0-4388 GCA_003444235.1 Rhodospirillaceae bacterium | reverse complement strand
TCGATGGAGAATCGCGGTTTGCCGACCAAGCTCTTCACCACAAATCGTTGGGTAACCGACGAGACCTGGTATCGGGCGGAGGATGTACAGAAAATGATTGGTCTATTCGAAATCGATCACGCTCAACCCTCCTGGCCGGTCAATCTTTGGATCAGCAATATGATGATCCTGTTTCGGCCGCAAATCACCGTGTTGCTGGAAGAGCGAGACGCATGCATTGCTGACTGGCAGAAAAAATATCCCGACCGGAATGCTTTCAAGGATCACGAGTTAGAGGTGACTTCGGAAGTCGATATCGATATCGACGCGCAAATGGGCGCTATCGCGCTAATGCTGGAAGAGTCCGGCCAATAAGGCCCAATTTTAAGCTCAACAATTAGGACACGGAACGACCGGCAGTCCTCTCTCGATCCAACCGGGATCTCCTTTTCGGCCGAACATACCTGCCGGTACGTTGGCAACGTTCTTGAACCCTTTGGATTGCAAAAATCGTTGCGTCAACAGCGATCGAATGCCGGTTGCGCAAATCATAGCAATTGGCTGGTCGAGGTTACCTTTCAGGCGAGCCAATACCGCCTTGAAAAAGGCTTCTTTCCCTTGTGGATTATGCATGGTGATCGGTAGCGCCCCTTTTGCAAGGCCGGTGCGTCGCCATTCCTCGGGGCTTCTCACGTCGATCAATACCAATTCGCCGCCAGCTAACGCCTTATAGGCTTCTTCGAGCGTCAAATTTCTTTCGATCGCGTTTGCAGCTCCACTTGCCAAGAATACGAGAGCTGCGATCAAGTTGAATAACTTTGTTTGCATAGCGGTTGGATTTTATCCAATGCGAAGCAGTGACGCAAAACTTCGAATGACACATTTGAGTGACCGATAAGGGCCGAGTTTGCTACGGTGTGCGGGGATTCTAGAAGGGCTGAACAAAAATTGGCCGATAGGGAAGCTGACACCCAGGCGACTGCACTGACCAGTTCGGATGTGGCGCGCCTTATGAAGAACCCGTCTGGGGGCAATCGGGCCGAGATGGCGGGCAAGATTGCGGCCGGAGTGGAGGCGGGCAGTCTTTCGCCGAAAGAGCGGGTCATCGCCGAAGAAATATTCCGGGTCATGGTTGAAGATGCGGAGGTGCGGGTGCGCATGGCATTGGCGCAAAACCTCAAGAATGTTCCAGACCTATCCGTCGATATCGTCCAATCGTTGGCAACCGATACAGCAGATGCGGTTGCGGTGCCGATGTTGACGAATTCCGGGGCGCTCAGTGACGAAGAATTGCTCGCCATCATTGATGGAGGCGAAGAAAATCGTCAGATCGCCGTGGCCCGGCGCGAGGAGCTTTCCGAAACAGTCTCCGGTGTATTGGTCGAAAGCGGGAATGAAGAAGCGGTTATTGCGCTCGTCGGTAACGACGGTGCTCACCTAACCGAAAAAAGCCTCAATCAAGTTGTTGACCGGTATGGCGAAAACGAACGTGTGCAACGGCCCATGGTCCACCGTTCCCAATTGCCGATGGCTATTGCCGAGCGCTTAGTTGCCACGGTTTCCGATCAACTGAAAGAGCATCTGGTCACCCACCATGAACTGCCTCCGGCTTTGGCAGCGGATTTGGTATTGGAAAGTCGCGAACGTGCGGTGGTCGATATTTTGACCGAAGGGACACGGGGAGATGTGCACGAGCTTGTAGCGCAAATGGAATCGAGCGGCCGCTTAACCGGATCGCTAATCTTGCGGGCGCTTTGTACCGGCGATCTCTCATTCTTCGAGGCGGCACTCGCGTGTAAGGCCGATGTACCACTTGAAAATGTGCGCATCCTCATTCACGACGAGGGCGAGTTGGGATTTCGTTCGCTTTACGAAAAAGCGACCCTACCAGACCGGTCGTTCCAGGCATTTAGGGCTGCGGTCGATATAGCCAAGGAGCTGGAAACCGAGCGTGACGACAAAGACCCCCAAGCGCGCGCCCGGCTGATTATGGAACGCATCCTGACGCAATTCGAAGACCCGTTGCAGGCCTATGACTCAGATGATGTGGAGTATTTGCTGGGACGCCTGATGCAATCATTCGATGCTGAAACAGCGAAGCACGCCTGATCGGTTCAGTTCAACAATTTGCCCGGCAGCCATAGCGCTATTTTGGGGAACGCCATAATCAATCCTAGCCCTACCAGTTGCAGAGCGACGAAAGGCACGATCCCCCGGTAGACGTCGCCCATACGAATATCGGTCGGCGCAGCCCCCTTCAGATAGAACAGCGCAAAGCCGAATGGTGGTGTCAAAAACGAAGTTTGAAGATTTACCGCCATTAGAATTGCGAACCAGTAGACCATGTCCGCCCGTGCGACGTGATCGCCGAAATCCATGCCGTGGATGATTGGTGCGAAAACCGGAAGAACGATCAGGGTGATTTCTATCCAGTCGAAAAAGAATCCCAGGAGAAAGACCAGCAGCATCAGTACCCATAGCAATCCCCAACTGCCGAGACCGAGATGCTCGACAATCCCCAATATGACGTCATCGCCGCCAAGCGCTCTAAAGACGAACGAGAAAGCGGTGGCGCCGATAAGGATCATGAACAACATGGCGTTGGTTAGTGCCGTTCGTTCGACGATATCGGGGAGGGATGCCGCGAAGGCGCGGAATTCGGTCTTTAACTTGGTCCACGCGGAGGCGGTTGGAATTACGTTGCTGGGCGCATCCATATCGCCAAACGGCGTCTTGCCGAGAACCACGTTCAGGCACGGCTTGTATATGCCGGCCAAAAACAAGGCGCCGGCAGCGCCGACCCCTGCGGCCTCGGTCGGGGTCGTCCAGCCGAACAGGATGGACCCCAATACGAGAAAAATCAGCAGAAGCGGTGGTGCCAAGCTCACGAGGCTCATGATCAATAGGTGGCCGAAGGAGGCCGGACGCTCATCTGCGGGCAATGGCGGTGCCAATTTTGGCTGAAGGGCGCAGCGACCGATGATGTAGACCATATAGAGGCTTGCCAGCAGCAAGCCCGGAATGACGGCGGCAACGAAGAGATTTCCGAGCTTTTGCTGCAGCAAATGTGCCATAAAAATCAACATGATGCTGGGTGGGATCAGGATTCCGAGAGTGCCGGAGGCGGCGATGGTCCCGGTGCTGAGGCGGGGATCGTAACCGCGTTCGAGCATCACGGGCAGCGCCAGCAAGGTCATCATCACCACCGAAGCCCCGATGATCCCCGTGGTTGCCGCCATCACCGTGCCGATCACCACGACGCAAAGCGCGAGCCCACCCGGCACCCGGCGAAGCCATATCTGTAGGCAGCGCAACAGCTCGCCGGCGACGCCGCTACGCTCCAACATCGTGCCCATGAAGATGAACATGGGGATCGCGGTCAGTATCAACGCATCCGCGATGCCGTCCCAAATGCGGGGGACGAAGATAAAGAACATTTTGAAGGTGAAAAGATCGAGCGCCATACCGATCAGGCCGAAAAGCACGGCAACGCCGGCGAGCACGAACGCCACCGGATAGCCGGTGAACAACAGTCCGGCCAGGGCGGCGAACATCAATAACGGAAGCACGGTCTCCATCACGGTTTTTGCCCGAATAGGCGAAGCGCGCTCTTGGCGGCTACCGAAATGCCTGCGAGCCCTAATAGTGCGAATCCGAACGGCAAAAATATTTTAATCAACCAGCGATGCCCGAGGCCGGTCGCCGACGCGGAACTTTCGCCATCGAGGAAGGATGCGTAGGTGAAGCTGGCACCGAACCAAATCACCAATCCGACGAACGGCAACAGCAGGAAAGCGCTGCCGAGAAACTCGATCCAATCTAACGTGCGCGGGGTGAAGCGAGGGCGCAGGATTTCGATCCTCACATGGGCATCCCGCAAAACGGCAACGCCGAGGCAGCAGGCAAACAGGATGACGTGGAAATGCCATTCCAGTTCCTGCAGCTTTGTCGAGCCGAGGACGAGGAAACGGCGGGGGATGACATCGAAGATCGTAACGCCGATCAGCAGAAAAATGCTCGAACCGGCGAGCTTGCCGGCGAACGCAACGAAACCTTCCAGCCTCTCAATCCATTTGCCGATCATGTCGGAGCCGTTCGGTGATTATTGGCCTTTCAAATAGCCGAGCTCATGCCAAATTCGATAGTCCTTCCGGAACGCCGAATAGGAGGTCCATACCTTCTTGAAGTCCGGGTTCTTGGCCGCTTCTTCGGCGACGACCTCGTCCCATGCCGACTTCATTTTTGCGAGGATTTCGGGCGACCAGCGATGCAAGATCACGCCTTTCGATTTCAGTTCGCGAAGCGCCTTGCCCTGGATCGCCTCGCCTTCCGCAAGGCCGTCACGCACATTGTCGCCGCAGGCGATTTCCAATTGCGCCCGGCGCTTCGGTGATAATTTGTCCCAAACC
>DLVK01000535.1:0-2590 GCA_003444235.1 Rhodospirillaceae bacterium | reverse complement strand
GTGCCGAACAGGAGACATCGATGGCGCATGAAGACCTGCCCTTTTCGGGCGTCAGGGTATTGGACCTCAGCCAGGGCGTGGCCGGACCTTATTGCGGGATGCATTTTGCGCGCAACGGTGCGGATGTGGTGAAGCTTGAGCCGCCCGGCACAGGTTGCTGGAGCCGGCAACTCGGCAAGGCGATCGGTGACCAGACCGCCCACTCGGTCGTCGTTCATCGTGGTAAGCGCAGTCTCGCCGCCGATCTCAAGACGCCCGAGGGATTGGAGATCGCCAAGAAGCTCGCGGCGGAATGCAACGTGATGATCCAGAATTATAGGGTGGGTAAGCTTGCGAAGCTCGGGCTCGACTATGAGGCTGTGGCGAAGGTCAATCCCAAGGTTGTTTATGTCGCGGTCACCGGGTTCGGTCAGGAAGGCCCCCGGCGCGATCAACCGGCAACCGATTCCGTTATGCAGGCCTATACCGGGATGATGTCGATAAATCGTGACATCAACGGCTTGCCGCAACGCATTAATATGCTGGCGATTGATTTTTCGACCGGGCTTTTCGCATTCCAGGCGGCGTCGGCGGCACTGTACGGCCAGGCCGTTAAGGGCAAAGGCAAGTTGATTGAAACCAGTCTCTTGGAATCCGCTATGGTGTTTCAGGAGGCAGCGATTATGGAATCGCATCTCCAGGGCGGAGAGGCCGAGCCAATTGGCATGCCTGTCGGCAGTTTCAAGACGAAGGACGGCTATATGTCGATCAACGCCAGAAGGGATCCGCATTTCTGGAAGTTCTGTAAGTTGATTGGGAAGGAAGAATGGATCGATGATCCACGATTTGTGGACGCTCGCAGTCGCGTCGAGAACCGAGATGAACTGCTCGCCCAAATCCGGCCGATCGTCAAAACAAAGACCAGCGACGTGTGGAACAAATTGATTTCTGAAGCGGATATCCTGAACGCGAAGGTACAGACGCATCTCGATCTTTTTGATGACCCGCAGGTTCGTGCCATAGATGCATTACGCTGGGTCGAGAACGATACGCTCGGCCGGGTCCCCATGGCTTCGGTTCCAGGACAACCAATACCCGCGACGGACGACCCTCTGACTCATAGCCCGCATCTTGGGGAACACAACGAGGAAGTTCTCGCGGAACTAGGGTACTCGTCCGCAGATATCGATGCATTGAATGCAAGGGCCGTGATTGGTGTGTTTGCGGAGAAGGATGCGGCATGAACGGCGCCGGTGGGGAGACGATGCGAAACTTACGAGTCGACGCGAACCGTCTGTGGGACAGCCTCATGGATATGGCGAAGATCGGTGCTTTGCCCGACGGCGGATGCTGTCGTTTGGCGCTGACCGACGAAGACAAGGAAGGGCGAGATCTCTTCGTGGCCTGGGCGCGCGACGCCGGTTGCGACGTGTCGGTCGACCGCATGGGTAATATTTTCGCACGACGGCCCGGACGCGATGACAGCCTACCACCGATTGTGACCGGCAGCCATCTCGACACGCAGCCCCATGGCGGTAAGTTCGACGGTGTGTACGGTGTCCTCGCTGGCCTTGAGGTCATCCGAAGTCTCAACGATCATGGTGTCGAAACCGAGGCGCCGATCGAAGTCACCGTCTGGACCAATGAGGAAGGCAGTCGGTTCGCCCCGTCGATGGTGGCCAGCGGGGTCTTCGGCGGCAAGTTCGATCTCGATGACGCCCTCGCCATCGAGGCCTCGGATGGCAAGTCGATTGGCGCGGAGTTGGCCCGCATCGGATATGCGGGAGACTTGCCGTGCGGCGGCCGCCCCTTCGGCGCCTTCTTCGAGGCGCATATCGAACAAGGCCCAATACTCGAGGCCGAGGCCAAGACAATCGGCGTCGTCACGGGTGCGCAAGCGCAGCGGTGGTTCGACGTCACCTTGATCGGTCAGGACAGTCACGCGGGTACCACTCCGATGCCAATGCGCAAGGACGCGATGTTCGGTCTTGCGAGGATAGTCTCCGCGATCGAAGACATGGTCGCAGAATTTGCGCCGGAAGCGGTCGGCACGATCGGCGAAGTCATGGTCTCTCCGAATTCCCGCAACACCGTTCCGGGCCGCGTCGACTTCACCATTGATATCCGGCATCCGGAGGAGGCGCCACTCGCCGAAATGCATCGAGAGGTCCAAGCCCTTCTGGAGAAAGTTTCCGAGGAGTACGAACTAGAACTTGATGCGCGTGTCGTGTCGGATGTGCCTAAGATTGATTTCGATCCGGACTGTATCGATGCCGTACGCGAAGCCGCGACGGAGCTCGGCTTGCCCGCGCGCGAGATTCTTTCCGGCGCTGGCCACGATGCGATGTATATCGGGAATGTAGCGCCAGTCTCCATGATCTTCGTGCCTTGCGAGGGCGGCCTCAGCCACAATGAGGCGGAGACGGCGACACCGGAAGATCTTGGCGCCGGATGCGACGTGCTCATGCATGCGATGCTCTCCCGTGCCGGTGTGGCGGACGGATAGGCTCAGTTAGAACGGACGAACACTCATCTTCTTCGCAAGCGAAACGATCGAAGATCTATCTGCTCGGTATGGCAGGGCCTATCGCATTTTGGTGATGATGGCGGG
>DLVK01000181.1:0-7186 GCA_003444235.1 Rhodospirillaceae bacterium | reverse complement strand
TCGGCGCCGCCTTTGGCGAAGCCAGCGGCTCCGCCCGAGCCCTCACCGGTGATCGTATAGCCGTTGGGCGGGTCGATATCGGACAGCGTTACCTTTCCACCAAATTTCGCTTTCACCGGGCCGACCTTGGCGGTCACTTTGGCACTGAGTTCGGTATCGGAAGTTTTCTCGATTTCCTCACAGCCCGGAATGCATTGCTTAAGGACTTCGGGGTCATTG
This sequence comes from Rhodospirillaceae bacterium, assembly GCA_003444235.1. Taxonomy (GTDB): domain Bacteria; phylum Pseudomonadota; class Alphaproteobacteria; order UBA8366; family UBA8366; genus UBA8366. Next base: position 6,967 of record DLVK01000181.1, on the reverse strand, counting down.
AGCGCATCCCAAACCGCCTCGCGCGGAGCAGGAATGCGATATTCGCCAGTCATATCCATTGCTTTTGTCTCACTTTGATCCTTTTGGCGCCTCTTGTCGAAACTAGTCCACCGGGCAGCGGGGTGCAATTGGCAGATAATTTTTTTGTCCGGTTTGGCAAGGCGAAAGCTGTATGTCGCCGCTGATTTTTGTATGTTGATTGCTGATTGAGGGGATAGGTATGCCGTCCAGTATCGTGGAATCGACGATCGACGTCGCGGTTTGGTTTCTAGACCGTGCCCGACACGAAGATAATTATTTGCAAGCGCAAAAGCTGCAGCGTTTGCTGTATATCGCTTATGGACTCTATGGTGCTCAATATCATGGGCGAAAACTTATGCCGGCAACTTTCGTCGCGCATGAATTGGGGCCGATCGAACCCAATATTTTCCGCTTGTTCGAGGGGGGGCGTCCGAAATTGGAGGAACCTAAAGTGCCGGCGGAAATCGAGCATTTTCTGGAAGACATTTGGCGCCGGTTTAGCGCCCATCCAGTCGATCGACTGACCCATATGGTGACGCAACAAAAGCCCTATCAGACCGCCTTCCAGAAGGGTGAGTGGGAGGAACTGGAATCCGCGGATATCGTGCGTGCATTTCAAAAACGATGCGAGCCTGAGGAAATCGTTCGCACTGCAGATGGCCGGCGAGTGCAGAAGTGGATGCCGCAAAAAGCCAAGAGTCGGCCGGCGAATTCCTGACCTCCTCTCTGGACGAATTACGATTTTTGTGGAAATCAAACCGGAATGAAATATTTTAGCGGCGACGTATCGCCGAATTGAGCGGCCAAGATGCCGTTCAGTACCCAGGGGAGGGAAATTTGGTTCACACAGTCGGCTTAGGGGTGGTCCTTGCGATCCTGTGGCTAATGCCCTCGGGCCTTTTCGATAATATGCTTATCTTGGGTCTAGGGGCGGCTTCCGTCGCTTCGGTTCTCTACATCGCTCATCGCATGGATGTCATCGATCACGAAGGCCATCCAATACATTTGGGATGGCGCGCCGTTGCCTATTGGCCTTGGTTGCTTTGGGAAATTCTCAAAGCGAACCTCGATGTCGCCAAGATCATCATCAGTCCAAGGATGAACATTCAACCGCATATCTTTGTCGTCAACGCGTCGCAGTCGAGCGAGCTCGGCCATGTCATCTATGCGAATTCGATCACGCTGACGCCGGGGACCGTGACGGTGGATGTCGAAGACGGCGTTATGAGCGTGCATGCACTGACGCAAGATGCGGCGGACGGGGTCAAGACCGGTGAAATGGACGACAAGGTGACTGCGTTCGAAGGCGGGGACGAAGGAAAGTCGTGATGTTCGAGTTCGCCGCAGTGGTCACACTTCTCTCCATGGCGCTGGTGCTCTACCGCGCGGTAAAGGGGCCTACGGTTTATGACCGGATATTGGCGGTAAATACCTTCGGTACGTTCAGCGTGATCTTGATTGCGGTTTACGGATTTCTCGATGGTCGTCCGGAATTTCTCGATATTGCGATGGTCTACGCGTTGATCAATTTCGTTGCGACGATCGCGGTAACCAAATACATCAAATTCGCGCGGCTTGGGCGAACCGCCGATGTCGATGAGGCGGACGACATATGAGTATGACCGCTGTCGATATGGTGAGTTGGGCCTGTCTGGTGGTGGGCGGCGCGTTTAGTTTGATCGGCGCGTTTGGGCTGGTGCGATTGCCCGATGTATTCAGCCGAATGCATGCGGGCGGTGTTTCCGAAACGCTTGGCGTCTTGCTCTTGTTTCTCGGTATGGCAATTCAGGCCTTCGAAATAATGCCGACGACCAAGGCCGCGCTCATTGTTGCAGGTAAGCTCGTTTTGATCGCCGCATTTTTGTTTTTCACCAATCCGACGACGACACATGCGCTTGCGCAAGCGGCGCTTTGGGGTGGAATCGACCCCAAGACAGGTCGGAAAAAAGACGGAGGAGAGGGGACATAGAAAACATCATCTTCTATGCGCTTCTGACCTTCATGGTAGTGAGCGCGCTCGCTTTGCTCTGGTTCCGCAATCTGTTCGCGGTGGTGATGCTGTCAGGTAGCTTCAGTCTAAACGCGGCGGTGCTCTATGTGGTGATGGATGCGGTCGACGTCGCCTTTACCGAGGCGGCGGTGGGCGCAGGTATCGCCACCGTACTAATGCTTGGCACTTTGGCATTGACCACGTCGGAGGAAAAAGCGGATCCCCATGTTTCGATGCCGCATTTGCTCATCGTGATCGCGACCGGTGCGGCACTGATCTACGGCACGCTTGATATGCCGCATTACGGCGATCCGAAAGCGCCAATCCACCAACATGTGGCGCCCAGATATCTGAAGGAAGGCCCCAAGGAGACCGGCATCCCCAATGTCGTGACCTCGGTGCTGGCGAGCTATCGCGGGTACGATACCTTGGGTGAGGTAACTGTGGTCTTTACCGCTGCTGCAGGTGTGTTGGCGCTGATTGGCCGGAGACGACGTAAACGCAAGGACACTGATGATCTGCCGACGCGTCCGGGAGACTATTCATGACTGATTTTAAGGATATGAGCGAACGCGAACGGCGCGAGATGCAGCATAAGGAAGTGCTGCGGGTGTGCGCGAAATTGTTGATTCCTTTGATCATGACCTTCGCTCTCTATGTTCAGTTTCACGGCGACTTCGGGCCGGGAGGCGGTTTCCAGGCCGGCGTCATTTTCGCGAGCGCATTTATTCTTTACGCACTGATTTTTGGCGTCGATGTCGGCCTGAAGGTATTGCCGCCTGGCGTGCGGCGGTTCTTTCTTTCGGCTGGATTGTTGCTCTATGCGGGTGTCGGTGTGGCGGGCATGCTCCTGGGTGGGCGCTATTTGAATTATTCGGTTCTGTCTTCCGACCCGGTTGCGGGTCAGCATCTCGGTATTTTGCTGATCGAATTCGGTGTCGGGGTAACGGTAGCGGCGGCGATGATCACGATTTTTTATGTCTTCGCCAATCAGGACGGAGCCGAAGAATGATCCAGTTCGCCGGCCTCTATAATTATTGGATTTTTATCGTGCTGATGATGATTGGTTTTTACATCGTCATGGCGCAGCATAATCTGATCAAAAAAGTGGTCGGCCTTAATATCTTCCAGGTCTCGGTTTTCGTTTTCTACATTTCTATGAGCAAGGTGGAGGATGGGAGTGCGCCGATTATTACGGAAGGCGTTACCGCCTACTCGAATCCGTTACCTCACGTACTGATCCTGACCGCAATCGTGGTCGGCGTCGCAACCACCGCATTGGCCTTGGCGTTGGTTGTACGCATTCGGGATGCTTATGGCTCGATCGAAGAGGATGAGATCGAAGCTGCCGAGCGAGATCAGGAGAAAGACTTCTGATGATGATGAACTTGCCAGCGCTGCAAGTGGTGCTGCCGTTGCTGGCAGCTCCCATCTGCCTGATCCTCCGGCGATCGGATTGGACCTGGCTGTGCGCGTTGCTAGTGACGTGGTGTTGCCTCGCGATTTCGATTTTGCTTTTGCTGCAAGTACTCGCAGGCGGGCCGATCTCATATCCAATTGGAGATTGGGCGGCGCCGTGGGGAATTGAATATAAGGTCGATCTGCTGAGCGCATTCCTCTTGGTGATTGTATCTGCGGTCGGCTCGGTGGTGTTGCCCTATGCCCGCGCCAGCGTCGCGGCCGAAGTGCCCGAAGCGCGAATTTATCTTTTTTATACGATGTATTTGCTGTGCCTATGTGGCCTGCTCGGCATTGCGATCACGGGCGACGCTTTCAACCTGTTTGTCTTCCTCGAAGTTTCGTCGCTTTCGTCCTATGTGCTGATCAGTATGGGCCGCTATCGGCGCTCGCTCACCGCTGCATATCGCTATCTGATCATGGGAACGGTAGGGGCAACCTTCTACATCATCGGCGTCGGCATGATGTACATGATGACCGGCACCCTCAATATGGCTGACCTTGGAAATCGTATCCCGGAAGTTGCGGACACACGCACGATCCAGGTCGCGATCGCCTTTATCATTGTTGGGCTCGGGTTGAAGCTCGCGATTTTCCCTGTCCATATGTGGTTGCCGAATGCCTATACCTTCGCCCCTTCGGTGGTGACGGTATTTCTCGCCTCGACGGCGACCAAAGTCGCGGTCTATGCGCTGCTGCGAATGGTGTTCACTGTCTTCGGCGGCGCACCGTTGCTGGTAGTTGGCGAGGTGCTGATGATTCTTTCGGTCGCGGCCATGTTTATCGGCTCACTCATCGCCATCTATCAGAGCAATATCAAGCGTATGCTGGCTTACTCCAGCATCGCTCAAATCGGCTACATGGTGCTCGGCATCAGTTTCATCACCGCAACCGGGCTCACCGGTGGCATCATTCATCTCTTCAACCATGCTTTGGTCAAAGGCGCGTTGTTTATGGCCGTCGGCTGTATGTTCCTGCGCCTGGAATCGGTTCGGCTCGAAGACATGGCGGGTATCGGTAAACGCATGCCGGTGACGATGGGATGTTTCGTAATCGCCGGGCTCGGTTTGATCGGCGTGCCGCTCACCGCCGGGTTTATCAGTAAATGGTATCTGGTGCTTGCGGCCTTCGAACGGGATATGTGGTACATCGCCGTGTTGATTTTAGCGAGTTCGCTGTTGGCGGTCATTTATGTCTGGCGAGTGGTAGAGGTGGCGTATTTCCGAAATCCGCCGAAAGGCTCCAAGGCTATCGCCGATCCACCATTATCGATGTTGGTGCCGCTTTGGATCATGACCGGCGCGAGCGTCTATTTCGGTATTGATGCAACGCGCACTGTCGATATCGCAGCTGGAGCCTCCAAGTTCTTGATGCAGGGGATTTCGCAATGAGTGCCGAAACCCTGATCATCGCCTGTCTCGTGATTCCATTGGTGGGGTCCGGTTTAATCCTGCTGACCGGAGCCAGTCCCAATCTGCGTGAAACGATGACCCTATCGACCGCAGGCTTGCTATTCCTTTGCGTGGCTTCGATCGTACCAACCGTGGCGGCGGGTGGACGGCCCACTCTTACTTTGGTCGAAATGCTACCGGGATTGACCATTTCCTTTACGATCGAACCGCTTGGAATGGTCTTCGCGTGTATCGCGAGCTTCCTTTGGATCGTGACGACGATTTACGCGATAGGCTATATGCGCGGACATCACGAGACGAACCAAACTCGTTTCTACTTCTATTTCGCCATCGCCATAGCTTCTGCCATCGGCGTTGCCTTTGCCGGCAACATGATGACCCTATTCATTTTCTACGAAGTGCTGACGTTGAGCACGTTTCCGCTGGTAACTCATCACGGGACCGAAGAAACCAAAAAAGCGGGCCGCGTTTATCTCGGTATTCTGATCGGCACGTCGATAGGTTTTCAGCTTTTTGCAATCGTTTGGACCTACGCTCTAACCGGGACGCTCGATTTCACCGAAGGCGGTATCCTGGCAGGTAAGGCCGAGAAACCGGTTATCGCTATTTTGCTGCTGCTTTATATGTTCGGCGTCGGCAAGGCTGCGCTAATGCCTTTCCATCGCTGGCTGCCGGCCGCGATGGTGGCGCCAACCCCGGTCAGTGCTTTGTTACATGCGGTTGCGGTCGTGAAGGCCGGCGTGTTCACCGTTATCAAGATCATCGTTTATCTGTTTGGCCTGGAGACGCTGAACGGTAGTGATGGTGCGACCATTCTAGCGGTCGTGGCGGCGGTGACCTTGTTACTTTCGGCTCTCATCGCCATGCGCAAAGATAACCTCAAGGCGCGGCTGGCTTATTCGACGGTCAGTCAGCTTTCCTACATTGTGCTTGGTGCGGCGATGGCAACGGGTGCCGGTGTGGTTGCCGGCAGTATGCATATCGCGATGCATGCGACTGCGAAAATCACCTTATTCTTCTGCGCCGGCGCGATACTCGTGGCGTCACACAAAACCGAAATCAGTCAGCTCGACGGAATCGGGCGAAGAATGCCGATTACCATGACCTGTTTCCTGATTGGCTCGCTCGGAATCATCGGGCTTCCGCCAGCAGGTGGCGCGCTTTCGAAATGGTATTTGATGATGGGAGCCGTCCAGGCCGATCAGCTCATCTTCATGTTCGTATGGATGACCAGTTCGCTGCTGTCTGCGGCATACTTACTGCCGATTGTGCTCCGCGCCTTTTTCCGTGCGCCGGCCAAAGATGTTCATTATGACGGCGAAGGAATACAGGAAGCGCCATTATTTTGTTTGATCGGCCTTTGCACGGCAGCAGTTTTGACGATCTCCGGGTTCTTCACCGCCGGGGATTTGGCCGAGATGCTCGCACCCTTAGCCGGGAAATAAGTAGGAGCGGTAGGAAAAGGATATGGCAAAACAGCCCCGCAAATCGCCGCCTAAAAAGAAGGCGGCCTCAAAACGGTCGCCCAAAAAGTCACAGGCCGCCAAGAAAACTCAGGCAGCAAAAAAATCTACGACGGCGGCTGCGAAGAAAAAGTCCACGGCGAAAAAGCCTCAAGCTACGGCCGGCAAGAAAAGGCAGGCTGCGCGAAAAGCTCAGCATCCCGCTGATACCAAGACGTATTGGTTGGATGACAAGAATAACGTACGGAAGATTTTCTGGGCCCTGGTATTGGTGTGCATTGCGTTGGTCGCCGCCGATGCTTTCTATCACAAGCATGTCCACTACGCTTTCGAAGGTATCTTCGGCTTTTTCGGTTTGTTTGGATTTGGGCTTTCCTTCCTGCTCGTGCTGGCGTCGAAGGAGCTTCGTAAACTCTTAATGCGCGACGAGGATTACTATGATCGCTGATATCCCACCGGGATTGATTCTGATACTCGGCGCCATTTTGGTGCCGCTGCTGCCGGCCGGCCCAATTCGCAAGGCCTATCTGCTGTTGTTGCCAGTGGTCGGATTGGCGAGCCTGCTCATGATGGACCATGGCAGTTTCGGCGAGGTGATGCTGTTAGGCTACAAGCTGATTCAC
>DLVK01000016.1:0-2773 GCA_003444235.1 Rhodospirillaceae bacterium | reverse complement strand
GACGTAGCCGCTATTTATGCTGCCAAACGAGAAAGAGAGAATTTTGAATTTCGTTTCCGCGCCGATCAGCGTGTCGATACCAGTGCAAATAATATCCGCCAGATGCCCGACGGAACGGGGAAAATCGCTGGTATCAAAAGGTATCGGCGGATTGGCGGAATCGCCAAGACCAGGTATGTCGGCCACATACAGGGTAAAATGCTGGGCCAGCGTGGGGATGTTCAAAACCCAATGCCGCCAGGAACCGGCCCCGCCATGTAGCATAATCAGGGGCGGCCCTTCGCCCCAAACGCGCCACGCCATTGTGCCGTCGCCACACGGGGTCTCCCGAAAGGCAGACTCCAACATAAGTTTGGCCTCTAAAGCCTTTGCGTCTTCCCAACTACTCATGATCGGCGATGGCATAAAAGATGCGCCGCCCTCGCGCAAGAGAGCGGCGCAACGATTATGTTCGAAAGTCCTATTCCGCTGCTTTGGCGCGTTCGCTTTTTACCGGCAAATGCTCGACGAAAATTTTCAAACATTGCTCGAGGGACCGATCGCGATCGTAATTCTCTCGCGTTTCCCGGCCAATTGGGGTCGAATCCAACAACTCCATAATTTCCGCCGCTCCCTGATGGAAATGCGAGGACGAACCGGCGCTTCCCATGGTTTGGGCGATCTCTTCCATTTCGCCGACCCAGCGGCCCGCATCGAGCGGCAAGCGCGGCAACATTTTTTCGATATCGGACCAAATGGAGGGCCGGCTCAATCTCAGCGCCGTGTGCAATTGTTCGCTAACCCCCAGCGCCTCGGCCGCAACCAGTGCAGTGGTATAGAGCGTCCAACTCCCTTTGGTGATCGCCGCGTAGCACATCTTTGCCGCTGAAGCCTTGCCGATTTCCGGACCGAGGTCGATCACATCGATATATTTTCCATGGATCGCCTGGATGGCCTTGGCATTCGGGCCGCTGACATACATGCTCGTCGCTCGCTCGCGAGTACCCGGGCCCGGCCCGACAATACCGCCATCGACATAGTCGGCGCCGGCCTCGGTGATTGGCGCGCCGGCGAGTTTCGACGTATCCGGCGAAATTGCGTTGCAATCCACATAGATCGGCGTTTCGCCGGTTCGTTTCATTGCCTCGGCCACCTCTTTCGCGGTACCGACTGCATTAGCCGGCGGCATAATCGAAAGGATCAAATCCGCTTCGCGGGTGATATCATCGAGATTAGACACATCTTCGAATTCCGCCTTTGCAGCAAGCTCTTTGGTTCGTTCGCTGCGATCCGCCAAACAAGTAATGATCCGGAAGCCGGCTTGTTTGAGCGCGATTCCGTAATTGTGGCCCATATCCCCCGGGCTCAGGACTGCGACCGTTTCAATTGCCATGATTTCCCCCTTCGAAGCATCTTCCCTTTAACTACACGTAGGGCGATTTGGTTGCCCTTTTTAGGATCATCATAGCAGAATCTGGTGCTGGAAAAATATGACAAGCCTGTGTTAGGTTTTGGGCCAAGCGGTTAGGGGCACAATGAATACCGCTGCCGTATATAGACTGAACAATATTTTGCATAGGGAGGACATTATGCATCTCAAGAAAATACTAGCAGCTGGCGCTATTGCCACCATGGCGTCTCCGGCGTTTGCTGCGTTCCCGGAAAAACCGATTACGCTTGTCGTCGGCTTTGGCGCCGGTGGTGGCACCGACTCCTATGCCCGTGCGCTTGCTTCGGTGGCACCGACCTACATCAACAATCAGCCTTTGATCATCGTCAACAAGGCCGGTGGCTCAGGCGTACCAGCCGCGAAGTACGTAGCGGACTCCAAACCTGATGGTTATACGCTCTATCTCGCATCCGGCGGATCGTTCTATTTCTCGACCCAGTTCCGGAAAGCTCCGGTTGATCCGTTCAAAGATTTCAAGATCGTCTGCATGGTCGGCCGCCTGTTGCCCGCCGTGTTCGTTCATAAGGAAAGCAAATTCAAAACCGCCAAGGAACTGGTCGATCACGTTAAGGCCAACCCTGGGAAATTACGTTATTCCACGCCTGGCCGTACCAGCACCTGGGGCATCGCCGGCTTGGCATTCGCCAAACGTAATAATTTGAAGGCCGTTGACGTTCCGGCTAAAGGCGGTTCGCCAGCACGTGGTCTTTTGATCGGTAAACAGGTCGATTTCTCGGTTATCGGCGTCCATCTGATCAATGGTTTCCAGGATCAGGTTAAGGCGCTCGGTTTGATCTATCCCGAACGCGACCCGAACAACAAAAAGATCCCGACAGTTAAGGAACAAGGTCTGAATCTTCTCGAAGTGTTCACGCCGATGATCATCATGGCGCCGAAAGCCGTTTCGGATAAGCGCATCGCCGCTTTGGACGGAGCATGCAAAAACATGACGGGCCATAAAGCTTACGGGAAATTGCTGAAGAAAGCTGGTTTGCCGGCGAAATATAAGGCCGGTCCGGCGACGCTCAGCTACTACAAAGGGCTGACAAAACAATGGAAGCCTTTGGTGGATGAGCTGAAAGCAGCGAGCAAGAAAAAGAAATAACCGTACAATCAATTCGGTTTTGGGGTGAGTGCACGGCACTCACCCCACTTTCCGTTTAGCTCTCCATTTTCAGACAGCTATTTTCGGCAGGGTTACAGCATGTCGGCACGCAATAATTTTATTTCGTCTCTCGTGATGCTAGCGGTCACGCTGATTTTCTTCGTTCAGGTTTTCAGAATCGAGGAAGATCCGTTCGGCCACGGCATGGATCCCGACACCTTCCCACTCAGCGTTTGCAT
>DLVK01000217.1:1124-7635 GCA_003444235.1 Rhodospirillaceae bacterium | reverse complement strand
GCCTATTGCCCGCACTGCGACGGCCCTCTGTTTAAGGGTAAGCGCGTCGCGGTCGTCGGCGGCGGTAACTCCGGTGTCGAGGCGGCGATCGATCTTGCCGGCATCGTCGACCATGTCACCCTGGTCGAATTCGATGCGAAGCTGCGCGCTGACGCGGTCTTGCAGAACCGGTTGGATTCGCTGCCGAACGTGGATGTCATCGTCTCGGCCGCAACCACCGAGATCAACGGCGACGGATCACGCGTGACGGGCCTTACCTATCAGGACCGAGATTCCGAAGAGGAACGTCAGGTTGAGCTGGAAGGCGTATTCGTTCAGATCGGCTTGGTGCCGAACACCGAATGGCTCGAAGGTTCGATCGGACTGACAAAGTACGGCGAGATCGAGGTGGATAACCGGGGCGAGACGTCCGTTCCGGGTATTTTCGCCGCTGGTGATGCGACCACGGTGCCTTACAAGCAGATCGTCATTGCCATGGGCGACGGTGCAAACGCCGCTCTTTCGGCGTTCGACTATCTGATACGTTTGGCGCCCGATGATGCGGAAAAAGACGTGAGTGCGGCCGCTTAGGGTCTAACGCGTACTTTTTCCTTAGTTCATGAGTTTTCCGCTATGGATCGCTCTTAGCCGATCCGCTCCGGATTATCGCTGAACAGGCCATCGACCTCCCAGGAGAACAGTTTTTCCGCACGTCGGCGCCGGTTGACCGTGAATGCGAACAGCTTGTAGCCAGCCTCGTGGACCATAGCCACTTTGTCCTTGCTCAAGTCCCATTCACCCGCATGGAGTGAGACGCAGTCCGAACGGTCCAGTACCGAATGCCAATCGTCGGGGATTTCGCGTACGACGAAGCCTCGTGGGATGGCGGGTAACGTAGCCTGGAGAATTTCCAACACGCTACGCCAGAGGCTCGACATAAGCAGGGGAGGGCCGGCGGTGTTTGCTTTATCGGTGAGTTTTTGGGCAACAACGGTCGCGGTTTCCTCTTCACGGTTTTCGCTCGGCTTGACCTCGATATTGCACCCGAGGCCTAGCTCTGCAGCTGTTGCCAAGGCGTTATCCAAAGTCGGAATTTTTTCGCCGGTGAACTTGGTATCGTACCAACCACCAGCATCCAGCCCCTGTAGTTCTGCGAAGGTGTGCTCGGCAACCAAGCCCGCGCCGTCGGTTGTGCGGTTCAGCGTGTCATCGTGAAATAACACTGGTATCCCGTCACTGGTGAGTTTGACGTCGAATTCCACCCAAGTCGCGCCCAATTCGGCCGCTTTGCGAATCCCGACCAGAGTGTTTTCAGGCGCGTGCCCTGCGGCACCGCGATGGCTGATTATTTTCGGGAGTCTCAGCTTCATGGCCTGCTACCCGAATCGGTGTCGATATTAGCTGGCCAAAAAGTATTGATACGCTTCGATGCCACCGCGATAGATCATATCGCCCGCGACCCAGATGATAATCGCGAGGCCGACATATCCGATCCAGCGGTAACGGTCCAAAAGCTTGGCGATATAGTTGGCAGCGAACGCCATCAGTGCGATGGATAGAGCCAGGCCGAAAATCAGAATTTCGATGTGATCCCGGGCAGCACCGGCGACGGCGAGCACGTTGTCGAGCGACATGGAAACGTCGGCGATGATGATGTTGATCAGCGCGCGGCGCATGCCGATTTTGACATCATCCTCTGTCTGGGCGACCTCGACCTCCTCGTTGCCGCCCCGCAATTCTGTCCACATATTCCAACAGACCCAGGCCAATAAAAGCCCACCGATCAGGAGCAGGCCTGGCACCTTCAGCAGGTAGACCGTAAGGGCTGCGAATATGATGCGCAAAACGGTGGCAGCCACGATGCCGAAAATGATCGCTTTTTTGCGGAGATCCGGAGGTAAACCCGCAACCGCGAGGCCGATTACCACCGCGTTGTCACCAGACAGCACCAGATCGATCGCGACGACCTGGAGAAACGCAATAACGGCAGGGCTAAAGACGGATTCCATTAAGGCTATCGGAAATTAGAAAGGATGCACTCTGTCTATAGAAACAAAACACCCGGCGCCAGAGAAATCGCCTCCGGCGCCGGGCTTTTGAAAGATCTATAGGATGACTAGTCCGATTTGACGCGGAATTTGTTGAAGTCCGGCTTGCGGCCATTGACCCAGGCCTCGGTACCTTCCATACGCTCCGGTGCATCCGAGAACAGGTCGATCATATCCCGGGCATGGAACAGCGCCGGATACTGCATATCGCTCTTGAGGTTCATCGAGGTCTTGAGGATGCGGAGCGAGGTCGGGCTTTGTTCGAGGACTTCGTCGCACCAGCGATCGACTTCGTCGTAGAGCTCGTCATGGGGGACCACTTTATTGACCAATCCCATTTCGAGAGCTTCCTGAGCGGAGTATTCCCGTGACAGGAAGATAATCTCCCGTGCCTTACGCTCGCCGACGAAATGCGACATCAGCGTCGTACCCCAGAACATCGGCGCACCGGCTCGCTTCGAACCATGTTGGCCGAGAATTGCCTTGTCGGACGCAATGGCCAGATCGCAGAGCATTTGCAGCTGATTGCCGCTGCCGATGGCGCGTCCGTTGACGGCGGCGATCACCGGCTTGCCGCAACCACGGATGGCCTGGGCTGCGCCCAACAGTTTACGGAAATGAGTGCGGTGAGTGCCGGGGCGCTTGGTCAGATGTTGTTTGACCTGTCCGCCTTCGTTGAAGTGGGTGTCACCGGCACCGGTCAAAACGACGACGCCGATCGAAGTATCCGAGTCCGCCTCGTGAAAGGCAGTCATGATTTCGACGAAACTGTCACCGGTGGTGGCATTGTCGATTTCAGGCCGATTGAGCGTGATTGTCGCCACGTGCGGGCGCTTCACTTCATAGAGAATGTCTTTGAATTCCATGTTCTCTCCCTTTTCCCTTCCTGGGTTGTTTTAGTTTTAGATTTTCGATTCCAGGAACGGCGTCGATTCGAAATAGCAGTATCGGGTCGGTCCTGTGGTGGTCTTGAAACTGAAGTTGACTCCCTTGGGCACATGCAGGAGGTCGCCGCTGCCAACGGATTTTGCCTCGCCGTCGATATCGGCATCCGCATCCCCGCTCATCACATAGAGGAACCGCTCGTGAGCGGACTCATTCTCCACGTCCTCGTAGCCTTCTGGCGAATCTACCAGCACGAAGTTGATGCGAACTCCTTCGACGATCTTAACCGAGCGGGTGGAGCTCGCGGGCGCCCCCGGCTCCGCATTGAGCGGGTAATAACAATCATTCAATCCTTCAATGATTGCTTCCGAGGCTTCGGGCATTTTCTCCTGTCCGGGGTAAATCCCCGCATCGTGTTTTTCGGTTAGCTCCTCGATGGTCGGAGCTTCATCCGGAGGAGCTTCGTCCGCGGCGATGCCTGCCAGGGTCCAGGTATTATCCTTGCAATACAGATAACTGATAGGCCCGTCCTCGCACGCCCTCATCGAATGGCGCGCGTTGGGCGGTACGTGAACGAAAGTGCCGGCTTCGACAATTCGGTGATCCTTGCCGACGACCGCGTTAATTTTGCCGGAGATCGGGTAAACCATCAGTTCGTTCGGATGATAGTGAAGCTGCGATCCGGTACCCGCTTCCTTATTGTTGTTGCGGAGCGTCATATAGGTCCCGGTTACGATCGCACCCTTACCCGAAGACAGGTGTGGATTGGTGCGGAGCTGCTCCATATCTTCGAAGCGGTAATAAGGCATCTGGGAGTCCTTGCTAAATCGGTTTGTCGTCGAGATCGGTTTGTCCGGGTTTTGCGTTTGGGTGGACCCGGGGGCCGTCTTCGATGCCGTCAACCGGCGGACCCGAAATTCCATGGCGCGTATCTTTGGCGACGAAAAAGATCACGTCCTCTTCCGGCGTTGCCATGCAGCTATGTTCGGTGCCTGCGGGAATGTGTACGCAATGGCCGGCCGGGCAAAGGACAGTCTGGTCGTCGATGTCACATTGCAGCGTCCCCTGGAGAACAAAATTATATTGTTCGTTAGGGTGCGTATGGCGCTTGGAGCCGGTACCCGCAGCTTTATGAATGTAGCCGACGATCACTTTCTCCCCGAAAAGCGCGCCGCCGAAGGATGACGATTTACCAGATAGGCGCCGCTTAACCATTACGTCGGCGCTGGTTTCGTTATCAGGCTCCGAATCCAGCGAGTCCATTTGATAGACGTACTGTTTCTTGCCTTCGTTATAAGTTCCAAATTTCTCCGACATCTGTGGTCTCCTCTAAACCTCGATACGGTATTAGGCGGCGTAAAAGGGCGCATCGCCCTTTACTTGCGTTCGATAAAGTGTTCGGCGGTATTTGGCTGCGTCATATCCCGTTGCGGTATGCAGCGTGCAGCGGTTGTCCCAGATTACCAGGTCGCCAGCTTCCCACTTATGCGAATAGATGAATTGGTCCCGTTCCATAATTGCTTCCACGTCTTCTAGCAAGACGCGGGATGCCTTTTCATCCAGTTCGCCGATGTGACTGACCATTTCCTTAACCAAGAAAACAGATTTGCGCCCGGTTTCGGGATGGGTACGAACCGCCGGATGGGGGGCCGGCGGTACTTTGGCGATTTGCTCGGGGGTTAGCGGCGGACGCTCGGGATAGAGATCCGAATAGCGGAAGTTCCGGTCATGAATGGCCGTCTTCCCTTCGATTTTTTTAATCGTCTCATCGGGCAGCGAGTCGTAAACCGCGCGCATATCCGCAAAAAGTGTCTCGGCACCGACGGGAGGACATTCAACACCGAATAGAATCGTCACGTAGCCGGTTTCAGGCAAATAGGAGAGATCGGAATGCCAGTAATGGCCGCCGTTGAATTGTCCAACCAGCTTGCCGTCCTTTTTTACGTTCGACAGCACGCGGACTTCCGGAAAATCCGGAAAAGTATGTTCCGCTAAATGGTGGATGTCGGGCGTGCCGAACTTTCTGGTAAAGCCGGATAAACTCTCAGGATCGAGTTCTTGACCGGGGAAAAAGATCACTCCGAAACGGTGCAGCGTGTCCTGAATTTCGGAAAAAAGATCGTCAGACACGCCGGCAGACAGGTCGACGCCTGTCAAACGGGCGCCGAAGTCACCCTTTACCGCTTCGATTTGCAACGCTGATGTGCCCATCGCTGGCGATCCTCCCTAAAGCGCCCGGCGTTTAGTCGCCCGGCTCGTTTATGAATGACGAAAAAATAGTCCAATCTGCCACCAAGGTGAAGCGGTTCATAGAGGAAAACGATGTTTCAGCTTCAGGTATAAGCACTACGCGTGCGTGCGACCGCGTCCTGCCAAACATCATA
Organism: Rhodospirillaceae bacterium; assembly: GCA_003444235.1. Lineage (GTDB taxonomy): Bacteria > Pseudomonadota > Alphaproteobacteria > UBA8366 > UBA8366 > UBA8366. The sequence goes on along the minus strand of DLVK01000217.1, from coordinate 2,339 downwards.
AAGTCGCTGACGTTCCAGATTATCGAGATTGGGCTCGAAGCGTTTTTCGTATCGCCATTCCGTATCGATATCTTCGAGGTCTGTGGAAATGCCTGCTTGGAGACCCGCCAACATGGCCGCGCCGAGCGCTGTGGTTTCGATCACGTGTGGGCGTTCGACAGGAATGCCGACAATTTCCGCCAGCCTCTGCAGCAACCAATCGTTGGCAGCCATGCCACCATCGACCCGAATTGCGCTTGGTGGCGCGCAACCGTCGGCGGTCATCGCTTCGAACAGGTCGCGAGTTTGGAAGCACACTGCCTCCAAAGCCGCGCGTGCGATTTCGTTGGGTCCGGTATCGCGCGTTAGCCCGAGCAGCGCTCCCCGTGCTTCGCTATCCCAATAGGGTGCACCGAGCCCGGTGAAGGCAGGTACCATCACCGCCTGGCTTTCCGGATTGGCATTGGCCGCCATTTCGGCCGTCTTTTCAGCCGATGTTATGGTTCCAAGCTCGTCGCGCAGCCACTGCACTGCCGCTCCGGCGACGAAAATGCTTCCCTCGAGCGCATATTTGGGTTTGCCGTCCAGGCGATATGCAATGGTGGTGAGTAGTTTGTTCTTCGACGCTACCGCTGTGTCGCCAGTATTGATGAGGGCAAAGCAGCCGGTGCCGTAGGTGCTTTTGACCTGTCCCGGTTCAAAACATGCCTGGCCGACGGTTGCTGCCTGCTGATCGCCAGCGACACCGCCGATCTTTATGGCACCACCGAATATTTCCGGGGCGGTGTCGCCGAAATCGTTGGCGCAGTCATGAACTGCCGGCAGCATGGCGCGGGGGATATGGAAAAGTGCCAGCAATTCGTCGTCCCACTCCTGGGCATGAATGTCGTAAAGCATTGTCCGCGATGCGTTGGTCGCGTCTGTGGCGTGCACTGCGCCATCGGTTAGGCACCAAATTAAATAGCTGTCGATGGTACCGAACAGGATTTCTCCCGCTTCCGCCCGGGTCCGTATCCCATCGATGTTTTCAAGTATCCAGGCGATTTTGGTTGCGGAGAAATATGGGTCGAGCAATAGGCCGGTCTTTTCCGTTACTGTCGCTTCATGGCCCTCCTGCCGGAGTTGCTCGCAGAGTGGTGCGGTCCGCCGGTCCTGCCAGACAATTGCGTTGTGGACCGGTTTGCCGGTTGTTCGGTCCCAGAGAACCGTAGTTTCACGTTGGTTGGTGATCCCGAT
>DLVK01000217.1:495-823 GCA_003444235.1 Rhodospirillaceae bacterium | reverse complement strand
TTCACGTTGGTTGGTGATCCCGATTGCGGCAATATCGCCGGAGCTGAGCTCCCGGTCTGCCATGACGCCTTTCACGGTTTCGATTACGTGTGTGGTTATCAATTCGGCGTCGTGTTCGACCCACCCCGGTTTCGGGAAGATTTGCGGCAATTCCAACTGTCGGGTGCCCAGTATTTGACCCGAATTCTCGAACAATATCGCGCGGGTGCTGGTGGTCCCCTGATCGATTGCCAACAAATATTCGCCCACTAGAACATTCCCCCGTTCCCCTGTGCTCGCTATGGTGCGGTGTCATGGACCGTCGATTTTTCACCGCGTTCGCCATTGG
>DLVK01000217.1:0-169 GCA_003444235.1 Rhodospirillaceae bacterium | reverse complement strand
CTGACGTTAGTCTGGCATGGCGTCGGTATGCATGCCAGCGCCCAAGGCACTGCTCAGGAAAGTGCGGTTCTATCCCCGAAAGACGTGTTTCATCCGGTTTTCGCCGCAAACGGCATGGCGGTTAGCCAAGAAGCGACCGCGAGCCGGATCGGCCGCGATGTACTACGGG
>DLVK01000475.1:0-2547 GCA_003444235.1 Rhodospirillaceae bacterium | reverse complement strand
CATTTTGGGTCAATAGAAAACGGCTCTTCTGTTCGTTTTTAGCGTAGCGGATAGCCTGAGAAAAAAGCCACTGACTCGCCGCCAGTAGCCCGGCACGACAGCGCTCAGCCAGATAATTCTTTTGGGGATGTGGCAAGCCCATCAGGCTCAATGCGCATACTATCGCCAGCCCGATCGCTACGATCCCCCGCGTAATCGGCATGCCGCTTAGTAAAGAACCTTGCGATAGCGCTCGAATTCTTCGAGTATGCGGGCGTTTCCGCGCACCACGGCGGAGAGCGGATCCTCGCTATCGACAAAAGTGGGCAAACTGGTCCCCTCGATCAGCCGCTCTTTGAGCCCCAGGAGTTTACCGCCGCCGCCACTGAGCACCATGCCGCGGTCCAGGATGTCGGCGGCCAGTTCCGGCGGCGTCCTTTCCAAAACCCTGCGCACCCCGGAGACAATTTGCGCAACGGGATCGCTGAGGGCTTCGCGGATTTCCAGCGAATCGACCTGCAGCGTCTTGGGGATGCCGGCGACCATATCGCGACCGCGGACGGGCGCGTCTTTTTCTGGATCAAGTTCCATCGCCGAGCCGATTTCCCACTTGAGAATCTCCGCGCCCCGAGTGCCAATGAGCAGATTGTATTTCTTGCGCATCCAGTCGATAATCGCCTGGTCCATCGCGTCGCCAGCGACCCGCAGTGACTCGTGCTCGACAATGCCAGACAACGCGATCACTGCGATCTCAGTAGTACCACCACCGATATCGATCACCATCGAACCAATCGCCTGTTCTACGGGCAGACCGATCCCGATAGCGGCGGCCATCGGCTCGCTCACCAGATATACTTCCCGCGCGCCAACCCGCTCACAGGAATTTCGCACCGCCCGTTTCTCGACTTCGGTGCTACCCGACGGCACGGAGACCACTATTTTGGGCCGAACGAACAATTTGTTCTTCTGCACCTTGCGGATAAAGTGGCGTATCATTTCCTCGGTGACTTCGAAGTCGGCGATTACACCGTCTTTGAGAGGACGGGTGATTTGTATTTCGGCATTCTCGCGCCCCACCATCTCCTTAGCCTCTGTACCAACCGCGATGACTTTTTTGGTTGCTGCGTGCCGGGCTACAATCGATGGCTCGTTGAGAACAATTCCTTCCCCTTTGACGAAGACCAGTGTATTGGCCGTGCCTAGATCAATGCCTATATCGTTGGAAAAATAGCGAGACAAGAACCCCATAAATTTCTCCGTACCTTTGGTTTAGTAATTAATGCTTGGCCTTTGCGGAAGCTTCTTTATCCATCCACATCTTCAACAGCTTTGCCGCATCCTCGCCATTGCCTGCAATCAGCGTTCTTATCTTCTTCAAGCGTTCTTCCCGCGCTTCCTGATCTTGCTTGCCCTTATTGTCTGTCTTAGCCATAAGTTAGCGCCATCTCTCTTTACTCGCACAAAAACTCATTACCGCCCAACTTCGGCGTCACTCTAAATTAACCAAGGTAAATTGGATTTGCCAAATGACTTAACGCCTTTATATTTTTGTTGGATTGGTAATTGAGGCAACTATCCGCATCATCCGCGCAAAATTATCTTTTCTGCCCAGGAGGGCCCATAATGAATAAGGCAGCCCGGCACGTATTGCGGAAATTGGGGACCGACAACAATCTCGACAACGAGCGCCAGCAGCACCTGTCACGCGAGTTGGAGGACGAGCAAAAACGGCGCAAAGATCAGGGAGCCGACCAGGATACCGGTTTCGAAGCCATGCCCGATGAGATGCTGACCGAATCCGAGAAGCGGCACGAAAAGTACCGCCGCCAACAGGCTATGGCCGGCCGCTTCACTCCGGCTGCAGAGCGGCTGCCGATCATGACCGCCGAAGAGCGCGCCGCCCACAACAAGGATCGGCCCAAATGGCAGCAGACCGCTTTTGAGGGCCCCATCGAAAAATTGATCGAAAAATATCAGGACCTGGCCGAAGTGCAACGGCATCTCACCCTCGGTCAAGCGATGAAGTACGAATTCACCGCAGACGGTCGCGTCCTCGACAAGGAAGGCAATGTGATCTTTGATGGTGAGAAGATCGTCAACAAATCCCATTAGACTGCTGCGCTCCCCATTCGTATTGCCCAGGACGTTCTTCCTCTTATTTTTTGTCTGGCAGGGGTGTTCGGACACTCCTTCGACACCTGAGGAACACCTCGCCCACGGCGATGCCCTGCTCGCCAATGGCCAGATAGCCGAAGCCGTGGCTGCGTATCACATGGCCAGGCACCAGGACACCCTCAACCCCCGGGTTTACGCCAGCCTCTCGCGGGCCTACGCTGCCCAACACAAAAATGGAGCGGCTGACCGCTATTTGCGCCGGGCAATGAATATCCCCTACGACCGGGGCGTGCGCTCGCTTGAAGCAGGGGATGACAGTTTGGCGATAGTCGCCTTTGAACAAACCCTCGAAATATTCCCCCGGCACCCCCTGGCCCTGATCAAATTGGGGACAATCTTCCAGGCTCGTCAGCAGTTCGAGCAAGCCCAGCTCTACCTCGAACAAGCTGCAGC
>DLVK01000014.1:0-4259 GCA_003444235.1 Rhodospirillaceae bacterium | reverse complement strand
CACTCGTTTGATCTCGCCATCCTCGAAGACGGTCTCGAGCTGATTCTCACGCGTGCCCAGTTCTTCGAGGCGCACGGTTTCGAACAGTCCATTGTCGTCTTTGACCAACGCGAGGCGCCCTTTCTTGGAGACTTTGCCGGGATCGGTCCGCGGCTGTTTGAAGACATCCTGCCAATCACCGCCAATACGGCACGCGGATGCCTTCATCGCATAGCCGAACGTGTCCCGATCGTGCTTTTGCAGCAGGCCGCCCCCCATCCCGAAAGCGACGTTGGCGACAGCAAGCTTTTTCCGCCTCATCGCGGCGAGAATGCTTTTCAGGCTGTTGCGCGTAATACCGTCGCCCTGAATGACCCGCACTTGCGAGGGTAACAATCGATAGCCCTGATCGGTTTCCGCAAACCCGAACCGGTCCATCAGCGCTTCGATGACGGCGGGGACGATCTCCACCGGCTCACCGGAATCGGGCCGGACCACGAGCGTTCCATCCAGATTCAGAATCTGGTCTTTGAATCGGTCACCCCAATAGTCGTTTACGGCGCGGAATACATCGTAGGAATCGGAAACGCAGGCGAAGATCCTGGCGCCGAAATCTTTATAGCTGTCGATCATATTCTGCATCGCATCCGGCTCGCCTTCTTCGCCTCCCCAGCTGGTCATTGTGCTGTGCTCGGCAGCCGGGATCGAATACCCGGCCATCTCGGCACCGTAGTAATTGCGCGCATACACCGCGCCGGAAACTGTGTCCGTCCCACGGCTGGCGATGAGATGCGCCGCGCCGCCGATACCGGCGGATTCAAACGAGGAAACCCCGCGCGCACCAAAGTCATGCAGCTTGAACTCGGCTCCTTCGCGGCTGCCGTCGGTCTCTTCGAGCGCATCCGCGATCATCGCAACGCACGCCCAACTGTTGGTCGCGATGGTGGTGGGATACCAGACCGCGCGCAGCAACGCCGTTTCGAGAAAACTCGTCAGCCAAAAACAGGCCGGATCGGTATTGACGATCTGGAGCTGCACGTGACCTACCGGCAGAATCGTCCCTTCCCGAACCGCTTCGATACGCAGCGGTAGCCTCCCCCCGTGGTGCTCGACGATGTAATCCCAGCCGTCGCGATGGAACGGCTCTCCATGGGCCTCCCAGAAGGTCGCGGCTTCCGCCACGTCATCGGCAGTAATCCGGCGCGCGAGAGCCGTCGCCAGAAAAATCTGCAAGCCGAAGAAAAGCGTATAGTCCACCCTTTGGTCGCCGTTGCGGGCCTCGATATATGAACTCACATATTCGGTGCCCGGCTTGTACTGTAGAAAGTGCGAGGCCTTGTAGCTGTCGGTGTTCAGCAACGGATTAGTGAGATCGATCGGCGGAAGGTCGAACTCGACTTTCGATGACATGACGCGCCTCGGCTCAGCGAGTGAATGATGTTCCACGCACCACCGTTACCTGCCCGCAAGCGAATTACAAGATAGGGAACTAGGTCAAATACTGGCCGCCATTCGCCGTAAGTGTAGAGCCGGTGATGAACCCGGCCTCGTCAGACGCCAAAAAGACCACGCATCGCGCGACTTCCTCCGGCTCGCCCAAGCGCCCTACCGGAATATGCGGCAAGATATGTTTGTTGATGACGTCTTCCGGCACCGCGCGCACCATCTCTGTACCGATATAACCCGGCGCCACCGCGTTGACGGTGATGCCCTTGGATGCGGTCTCCAGTGCCAGTGCCTTGGTAAACCCGATCATGCCCGCCTTCGCTGCGGCATAGTTGGTTTGTCCGAACTGACCCTTCTGGCCGTTGATCGATGAAATATTTATGACGCGCCCAAAGCCCCGTTCGCGCATGCCATTGATGACCGCCCCGCTCAAATTGTAGCAGCTGTCCAGATTGGTCCGGATGACGTCGGACCATTGACCCGCATCCATCTTATGGAGGGGCGCATCGCGGGTGATGCCCGCATTGTTAACCAGCACGTCGATGGGGCCGACCTCGTTTTCGATGTCCGCTACCGCCGATTGGCAGGCCTCATAATCGCCAACGTCGAATTTGAAGACGGCAATATCGTTCGCTTCCTTGAACTTGGCCGCCGCTTCGTCATTGCCCGCATAATTTGCTGCAACCGAATACCCGGCCTCTTTCAGGGCGAGCGAAATCGCTTCTCCAATTCCGCGGGTACCTCCGGTTACCAATGCTGTTCTAGCCATCTTTCAGTCCTCTATTCACTGTCGTGCGGCATGGCATTTCCCACCGCCGCAGGGGATTCCTTAATTCGTTCGACCACACCTTTGACGCCGGCTACCCGAGCCGGGTTCGTACCTCATCGGCAAAGCCTGACCGGCTTGCCCTAACTGACTTTGAAACCGGCCCCAGCCCGGCTTCCGCGACCGTCCTAAATGGTATCAGTCGCGCTCGACGCACATGGCGATGCCCATGCCGCCGCCAATACAAAGCGTGGCGAGCCCCTTCTTGGCGTCGCTTCGCTGCATTTCGTATAGCAATGTGGTCAATACGCGAGTGCCCGATGCCCCGACCGGATGCCCGAGCGCGATGGCGCCGCCATTGACGTTTACCTTGTCGGTATCCCAACCGAGATCCTTGTTGACCGCGCAGGCTTGAGCCGCAAACGCTTCATTGGCCTCGACCAGATCGAGATCGTCGGTGGTCCATCCGGCCTTTTCCAGTGCTTTGCGGCTCGCGGGAATAGGCCCCGAGCCCATAATTGCCGGATCGACGCCCACGGTCGCCCAAGAGACGATCCTCGCCAACGGCTCGATGCCGCGTTTGCTTGCCTGCTCGGCGCTCATCAATACCGTCGCCGCGGCCCCGTCATTGATACCGGACGCACTGCCGGCAGTTACCGTACCGTCCTTGGCGAAGGCCGGGCGCAAACCCGCCAACGCTTCCAGCGTTGTATCCGGTTTCGGATGCTCGTCTTCTTCGATAACCGTCTCGCCGCGTCGCGAACTGATGGTGACCGGAACAATCTCGTCCTTGAATTTGCCGGCCTCTTTCGCCGCTTTGGCCTTTTGCTGGCTGTTGAACGCAAACTCGTCCTGCTGCTCGCGGGTGATCTGCCATTGTTCGGCGACGTTCTCCGCCGTGACTCCCATGTGATAGCCGTTGAAATGATCCCAAAGGCCGTCCTTCAACATAGTATCGACGAATTCGAGGCTGCCCATCTTCTGGCCGTTGCGCATCTGAGCGCAATGGGGTGCCTGGCTCATATTTTCCTGACCGCCGGCAACCACGATTTCGCTATCGCCGAGCGCGATCGCCTGCATACCCATCGCAACCGTGCGAAGTCCGGAACCGCAAAGCTGATTGATCTGGAGTGCGGTTTTTTCGACCGGAATACCGGCATCGACCGCTGCCTGGCGTGCCGGGTTCTGGCCCTGACCGGCGGTCAGGATTTGGCCCATGATGGCCTCGTCCACTTCTTCCGGATCAACCTTGGCCCGTTTCAACGCCTCCTTGATCGCTGCCGTCCCGAGGTAGGCAGCAGGAACACCGCTAAATCCACCCAGAAAAGCGCCGACCGGCGTGCGCACTGCACTCGCTATTACGATATCCGACATGATGAAATCTCCCTAAACGGCGGAAATCCGCCCTTCCGCATTTATGCTGCACTGCACAATAATCCGATTGTGCCGAATTAGTACCATGACAAATTGACGCGGTGCTGTCACCGGTTCGCCCATTGGGACTTTGAGCGCTGCCAATCGATCTTTAAGTGCCGGCAAGTGGACAGCCAGGCAATCGGAAGCGTACACTCAGCTTAGGTATTTTCGATGACACCAAGAATTCGGAGGGATGACAGATGCCGGATGACGTCAGAATGGTTGAGCAGCGTATGGGCAAGAAGAGCCCGCTCGGCGGCCCGGGCCGACCGATTATTTTCAAAATGAAGGCGCAGCTTTTGGATGACGGCCGATCAATTGTGCCGTTAGCAGAAACCGAGAATATGTGGAGCTGGATTAAGGTCTATGCGTCCGGCGGCGAAAACACGTTGCACGCTCATACGAAAGAGGATCACATGTTCGTCATCCTCTCCGGCGAGGCTATTTTCTTCGGCCCGAATGGCGAGGAAGCCAAGCTTGGCCGCAATGACGGCATAATGTTGCCTGCGGACACCTTCTACCGTTTCAACGCTTGTAGCGAAGAGCCGTTAGTATTGCTTCGTGTCGGTTCCAAAGCCGGCGATCCGGAGCATCCAGAGAGCCGGGTCGGTATCGACGGCGGGCCGCTCCCGGGCGGGAGCAAAAAGAACAA
>DLVK01000106.1:0-5511 GCA_003444235.1 Rhodospirillaceae bacterium | reverse complement strand
GCCGGACTTTCTGCTCGACGGCAAGCTCGTACTTCATCAGCCGAAAAAGGGTTATCGGGCTGCGATCGACCCGGTGTTGCTTGCGGCGGCGGTGCCGGCGACACCCAATGGCATGGTGCTCGATATTGGCTGCGGCGTCGGTACGGGCGCGCTTTGCTATGCCCATCGCGTTGCGGACAACCCGGTGACCGGGCTCGAAAAGCAGACGGCGTTGGTGGAGACAGCGGTTGAAAATATCGGGGCGAATGGTCTTGAGGACCGAGTGCGCATCATCGAGGGTGATTTGTTGTCGCCGCCGAAAGAAATCGTTGCCGGCAACTTTCAGCATGTGATGGCAAATCCGCCCTATGTGTCCGAAGAACGCGCAGACCCTGCAATGGATCCGGCCCGGCGGGAAAGCCATGTGGAGGGTGCTGCAAAACTTAGCGACTGGATTGCCATGGCGCATAGAATGCTGGTTGCTAAGGGCAGTCTCACGATTATCTACGAGTCAGGGCGATCAGACGAACTGCTGGCCGCATTGCAGGCCGGTTTTGGTGGCGTCGTGTTGTTTCCTTTGTGGCCCAGTGAAAATGATGAGGGGCGCGATGCGAAGCGGGTTCTGGTTCAAGCGCGCAAGGGCGTGAAAAGTCCCGCACGTATCGCGGCCGGTATGGTGTTGCACCGAAAAGACGGCAGCTATACCGACGCAGCCGAAGGGGTGCTACGACACGGTGCTGAGCTGGTGCTTTGAAAAAGCTATAACTTGGGGAGAATGGAATGAGCGACAACGAAAAAGCGGTTACCCATAGTTCCGCAAGCGATAAAGCCGACGGAGACGGAGCCAATCTTGTCTATATTTTGTATTTGGTTGCGATTTTGTTCGGACTCACCGCGCTGGTCGGCCTGATCATGGCTTACATAAAAAAGAGTGATGCACCGGCTTGGGTGCAATCGCACTACCAGTTCCAAATTCGTACCTTTTGGATCAACCTGTTTTTTTTGATCGTCGGGGCCGCGACCTCCGTTTTCTTGGTCGGGTTTGCCATAATCTTCTTTACCTTAATCTGGTGGATTATTCGGTCGGTGAAGGGAATGCAGGCAATCGGACGCGGTGAAGCACATCCCAACCCGACATCTTGGATGTTCGGTTAATTTTTACCGTTTCCTCTTGGAGATCGGCATAGGCCGCATTAAGTAAGGCGTCATGGCACGGAAATCGAAACGAAGCTGGGTCGCGCAAATCCCGTTACTGGGCCCGCGACTTGCAAAGATAAAGCGGCGTCCGCGGGTATCGGTATTGCGGCTTTCGGGCGTTATTGGCGAGGGTGGCATGGGCCGTCGCGGCGGGATGACTCTCGCCGACCTTAACGGCAGTATCGAACAGGCGTTCGAGGTGCCACGGCTGAAAGCGGTCGCGTTGAGCATTAACTCTCCAGGTGGATCTCCTGTGCAATCGGCATTGATTGCGGGGCGGATTCGCGAATTGGCAAAAGAGAAAAAAGTTAGGGTTTTCGCATTTTGCGATGATGTCGCCGCATCCGGTGGTTACTGGCTGGCCTGTGCGGGCGACGAAATCTATGCCAATGGGGCCTCGGTGGTAGGTTCAATTGGCGTCATTACTGCGAGTTTCGGTTTCGACGAATTGATCAAACGCATCGGCATCCAGCGCCGGGTCTATACCGCAGGCGAGAATAAGCGGCGTCTCGACCCATTTTTGCCGGAAGATCAAAACGATGTGACCCATCTGAAGACCTTGCAAAAGGATTTGCATGAGCAGTTCAAAACCTATGTTCAAGAGCGGCGCGGCAAGAAACTAGACGGCGAATCATCGGCGCTGTTCAGCGGCGATTTCTGGAGCGGTAGCAAGGCGTTGGAACTGGGCCTGATCGATGGCCTCGGAGATTTGCGAAGCGTCATGCGCAAGAAATACGGCGCCAAGGTGCGGTTTTACCCAATCGAGGAAAAGAAGGGCTTTCTTGCCAAACGCCTCGGTCTTGCCAAGGCACCCGAACCATGGGCGGAAGACCTGTTAGCGGCGCTCGAGAACCGCGCGCTTTGGAATCGTTACGGACTTTAGCGCCTATTTGCCGACCAGCCGTCTTGTCATATTCAGCGCTAGCCAAATCATGCTTTTGGCGATGCCCGTTGACACTTGTTGACCGACATCGGGACCGCTCGTATTTTGCCGTTGATTTGAGCTCCGCAACAACAATTGCAACATGGCGCATTACGCCCGATTGATCGGCCACCAGCATGCCTTCCGATAATTCCTTTCAGACTCTTATTCTCAAGCTGCATGAATTTTGGGCCGCGCGCGGCTGCGTGATTTTGCAGCCTTACGATATGGAAGTGGGTGCCGGCACCTTCCATCCTGCGACGACCTTACGCTCGCTCGGACCCGAGCCTTGGAACACGGCCTATGTGCAGCCGTCGCGCCGGCCGACCGATGGCCGCTACGGGGAGAATCCCAACCGTCTTCAGCACTACTACCAGTATCAGGTCATCCTGAAACCGTCTCCGCTCGAAAGCCAAGAGCTCTATTTAGATAGTCTCGTGGCAATTGGCATCGATCCCATGGCGCACGATATCCGTTTCGTCGAGGACGATTGGGAAAGCCCGACCTTAGGTGCCTGGGGGCTCGGTTGGGAGGTCTGGTGCGATGGCATGGAGGTCAGCCAGTTCACTTACTTCCAACAAGTGGGCGGGTTCGATTGCAACCCAGTGTGCACCGAACTTACCTATGGGCTCGAACGTTTGGCGATGTATGTGCAGGGAATCGAAAATGTCTACGATCTCGATTTCAATGGTGAAGGTGTGCGATACGGCGATGTTTTCCTAAAAGCGGAACAGCAATACTCTGCCTACAATTTCGAGCACGCGGACACAGAGATACTGCTGCAGCATTTCCGCGATGCCGAGAAGGAATGCCGTTCGTTGGTGGAAAATGAATTGCCGCTTCCCGCCTACGATCATTGTTTGAAGGCAAGTCACACCTTCAATCTTTTGGATGCGCGCGGCGTGATAAGCGTCACCGAGCGCCAAGCCTATATTCTACGGGTCCGCGATCTCGCCAAGGCGTGCTGTGAAAGCTGGCTCAAAACCGAAGGGCACTTGTCCGATGGCTGAGCTGCTTTTCGAAATCTTGAGTCAGGAAATTCCCGCCCGAATGCAACGGCGTGCGGCGGAAGACCTCAAGCGGTTCGTTTGCGATGGCTTGAAGAAATCCGAGCTGGAATTTGGCGATGCGCATGCCTATTCGACGCCGCGTCGACTGGCGGTCGTTATCGATGGCTTGCCGGACAAACAGCCCGATACGCGGGACGAACGGCTCGGTCCTCGGATCGATGCTCCGGAAAAGGCGATCAACGGGTTCCTCGGCAGCGTTGGCCTGAGTTCCGTTGACGAGTGCGAACAGCGCGAGACGGACAAGGGCACGTTCCTATTTGTCGTCGTCGAGAAGAAAGGTGTTCCGACCGCGGAAATCCTGCCTGGGGTTTTGATCGAAGCGGCGGAGAACCTGCCTTGGCCCAAATCCATGCGTTGGGGCGCAAACGGGTTCCGTTGGGTGCGTCCAATTCATTCGGTGTTGGCGCTGTTTGATGGACAGGCCCTGAACGGTGCTTTGGATTTGCAGGGCGATGAGCTGCCATTCGGCATCGAAACCGCTGGCCACCGCTTTCTGGCGCCTGAATCTTTCGAAGTCGGCGATTTCAATGATTACCGGGGAAAGCTTGCCGATGCTTTTGTCATCCTCGATCCCAGCGAGCGCGAGGCCAAGATCGCAGAGGGTTTGAAAGCGCTTGCCGACAAAGCAAATTTGAAGGTCAAAGAGGATGCCGGATTGCTCGCCGAAGTTACCGGTTTGGTCGAGTGGCCCGTGTTGTTGATGGGGGAGATCGACGAGGCCTTCATGGACGTGCCTCCGGAAGTCTTGATTACCGCCATTCGTACTCATCTCAAATACTTTGTGCTCGAAACTGCCGATGGTGAATTGGCGCCCCGTTTCGCGGTCGCTTCAAATATGACGGCAGCGGATAATGGCAAGGCGATTATTGCCGGCAATGAACGTGTTTTGCGGGCACGGTTGGCAGATGCGAAGTTTTTCTGGGACCAAGATCGCAAAATTTCCCTAGCCAGCCGTACACCGGCGCTCGCCGACATTACCTTTCATGAAAAGCTTGGCACTCTGGATGCGAAAATAGATCGAGTTCAGGCGCTTGCGGCGGACCTGGCAGTACAGATCGATGGTGCCGAATGCGACCGGGTTCGGTCGGCGGCGCGCCTCTGTAAGGCTGACCTGGTAACCGAAATGGTCGGCGAGTTTCCCGAACTGCAAGGTTTGATGGGCCGTTACTATGCCCTTCATGACGGCGAGCACGAAGAAGTTGCTGACGCCATTGTGGACCACTACAGCCCGCTAGGGCCCGGAGATCGTTGTCCCTCGGCTCCTGTCTCTGTTGCAGTCGCATTCTCGGATAAGCTCGATACGTTGGCGGGTTTCTGGGCAATCGATGAAAAGCCGACCGGATCGAAGGATCCCTATGCACTCCGGCGCGCGGCACTCGGGATCATACGGTTGATCGTCGAGAATGATCTTCGCATATCGCTTCGGCCGCTGTTTGCATCCGCGTTGACGTCGCAGCCACAGAGTTGCAAGGCCGATCAGTTGGCCAACGACTTGCTCGACTTCTTCGCCGACCGTCTCAAGGTACACCTTCGCGAAAAGGGCGTGCGGCACGATTTGATATCGGCGGTGTTTGCGCTCGGTGACGAGGATGATTTGGTTCGTTTGTTAGCGCGCGTCGATGCTTTGGCGGCGTTTGTCGACAGTGACAACGGTGCCAATCTGTTGACCGCGTATAGCCGTGCGGCAAATATTCTCAAGATTGAGGAAAAGAAAGACGAAACGGAATTCGACGCCAAGGCCGATGCGGCAATCTTCGCGCAAGACGAGGAGAAAAATTTGGCGACGGCGTTGGAAAACGCAGCTAGTGACGCGAAAAGCGCACTTGAAAAAGAAGATTTCGTTGGTGCCATGCAAGCCATGGCGGCATTGCGGGAGCCGGTCGATGCATTTTTCGATCAGGTGACCGTCAATGCGGAGGATCCAGCCCTACGTGTCAATCGATTGAAATTGCTATCGGGAATCCGCGCGGCGACGCGGTCGGTAGCGGATTTCGATCAAATCGAGGGATAGGATTTGATGGATAAGTGGGTTTACAGCTTCGGCGACGCCAAAACGGAAGGCGATGCGAGCATGCGTAATCTTCTGGGGGGCAAAGGTGCCAATCTGGCAGAGATGTCCAAGCTCGGGTTGCCGGTACCTCCGGGGTTTTCGATCACGACTGAGGTCTGCACGCATTTTTACAAACATGACAATAGCTTTCCGGATGCCTTGAAAGACCAGGTGTCGGAAGCCCTGGCGCGCATTGAATCCGGCGTGGGCGCGAAATTCGGCGATTCGGAAAACCCGCTGCTGGTGTCGGTGCGGTCAGGCGCCCGGGTTTCAATGCCGGGGATGATGGATAC
>DLVK01000350.1:0-2724 GCA_003444235.1 Rhodospirillaceae bacterium | reverse complement strand
CGGCCCAGGATATCCGGCAGCTGTGGTCGGTTGTCGATGAAATGTCCGAAGGGACCGTAGCAACTCTCTTGCGCGCGTGGCCAGATTTCCGCCATACCGCAAATCGCGTGCAGATAGCGGCCGACCATGCGTATTCAGAACTCCGCGATAATCTCGTTGGCGAAGACTGTCGGCCTGTCGATATTCTCCGCGCCAAGCTCGCGTATTTCGGTGCGAGCAAGTTCGATCCGAAAAGCGATCTGTGGACACGCATTACGATGTATCAGGGTGCACCGCTTCCCGAAGAGATCTCCGATTCAGACGATTGGAGTTTTCCGGCGCTGCGGGTGTCCGTTGAATGAATAGTTTCCCGGACACCAAACTTGATGTTTCTGATGCCGAGTTGGATGTCACGCTCCAGAAGGCCTGTGTCGGGACTGGGCTGGACCTCGGTACCGGTATTGAGTTGGCACGTGCCGCTCTGACAATGCGGTACGCCGGGATAGATCCGGCAACCGTATTTGCAAGCGCCTTAAGTTATTACGATACAGGCGATGCAGGGAAAGAACACGACTATATTTCGGCAATTTCCGACGGTCCATCGCTTTGCGACGATTTCATCGTCAAGACCAATTGTGGGTCCAACATTTTCGTTGATTGCCCACTCATCGTGCTCGCAATATTGGCGGCGCGGGGCTGTTGTGGACGGATGATTATGACGGATGGTGACGGGGACGCGGTTTTTGGTAACTATGCGTTCGCCATGAAGGACGGTACACTGTCTGCTGCGTTGGCGCCGAATATGATCGAACTCCGGCAAGAGCCTGTCGATAACTCCGTGGCGAACGATCGTGGATGCCGAGATGTTAGTGCGGTCGACGCTGCATCCTGGCGAGAGATTTGCGGTTTGGCGGACAGGTGTCTCGTCTCCGGATCGGAGGAATCGCGGCTGAACGACGCGGGTGCAGGTCTTGTAGACGAAGACTGATTGGCTAACGTCACTTCGAATGGCAACATACGAAGTAGGTTGGTCAGAGTAGGAGACACCTGATGAACGCCGCCTTGGATTCAATTGCTGAAACATATACGAACGACGGCTTCGTGTTCCCTTTTGATGTTGTGTCGGAAGCGGAAGCCAAGGCGGTGCGGGCGGATCTTGAACGCGCGGAGGCCGAATGTGCCGACGATCCTGAAAAGCTGGCGCTCGTTCGCTCTTATCCCGACCGTTTGATTCCGTCGTTCGACGCGCTTGTGCGCAATGAGCGTCTAATCGAAGCGGTGAAGCCGATCCTTGGCCCCGACTTGATGGTGTGGAGTTCCGGTCTTTTTATCAAGGAGCCTAATACCTCTCACGTCGTTTCCTGGCATCAGGACCTGACCTATTGGGGACTGAGCGAAGTCGACGAGACCACGGCATGGGTTGCGCTGTCGCCATCTAATCTGGATAGTGGCTGTATGCGCTTTGTTCCAGGGAGCCACAATCGTCGATTGGTCGATCATAGGGACACATTTGATCCGAACAATCTTTTGACGCGTGGCCAGGAGATTGCCGTGGATGTCGATGATGCAGATGGCGTCGATGTGGTGCTGCAGACGGGACAGGCGTCGCTACATCACGGACATCTGTTCCACTCATCGGGACCGAATACGACCGATGATCGCCGTATCGGCTCTGCCATTCGCTATATTAAGCCTTCGATGAAACAGCGCACGGACGACAAGACCCTCGTCACGCTGGTTAGCGGAGAGGATGCGTTCGGCCATTTCACCGTCGCCGGATCGCCAAAGGGCTGGCTCAACGAAGATGATTTTGAGTTATGCCGGCGTGATTCAGAAATCAAACGGCGTGTTCTCTATGAAGGTGCGGATACAGACGAAGGCAAGCGCTACTAGTCTGATCAGCGATGACGACGTGGCGTTTCGCGATCAAACACGATTTTGGGCGTAAGCGCTGAGAAAATCTTCAGGTTTGTTGTGGCTGGTATTACATCGCAAACAGTAATATATCAGTAATAGGCTAGTGGAATGGATGAGGAATGAAGACATACGCCGGTATACGAACCATCGACGGCCTGACTGTGACAGTGGACGGTGCGCTTCTCGACGAGGCATACGACGTAAAAAAGTTCACCTCATGGGGATTTGAGTGGACTTATGAAGGGGCTGAGCCGCAGCAACTGGCGCTCGCCATTCTTGCCGATCATTATGGCAATGGTGAAAAGGCAACTGCACATTGTGAGCGTTTCATGCGCGATGTGGTAGCCAACATGGACAATGATTGGACCCTGACGAGTGACGAGATAGACACGGCCCTCGGTGACAACGCCTGAGGCGGTCAGCGGCCGAAGACAGAGGAGCAAAATCATGGTGAGTGAGAAACAAGTCAATTTCCGTGAGGAATATCGTTCCCGAATTGCCGGTTGGTACAATGGGTATCTGCATGTCGTGGTAATTTATGCCATCGGCTTTACCGCGATGTACATCTATACCCAAAACATCAGCAATGTTGTCTGGTGGGAATGGATGACGATTCCATCAGTTCTATTGCTTTGCAATATCTTTGAGTGGTACCTGCATACGCAAATCATGCATCGCCCTATTAAGGTGAAAGGCCTACGGCCGATCTACCAGAGGCACACGTTGAATCACCATCAGTTCTTCTCGGACTCCGAGATGCGCTTCCGCGACCAAAAAGATTGGCGGGGCACATTCTTCCCGCCCTATGCGCTGGTCGTCTTCATTCTG
>DLVK01000251.1:0-5632 GCA_003444235.1 Rhodospirillaceae bacterium | reverse complement strand
GTATCTGTTTTCCGGGCCTGACTGTCAACTTATGCAACCCTATTTCAGTGCAATTTAGCCAAACCGCCATAAGCGCTTCAATTATAACAGATTATTACGCTTTTAGCTTGTACCCCTTGGCCAAGAGGCGGGCGGTCACCCACCAAAGCGCCAAATTGACCCCGATCAGGACCGTCGCACCCAACCATAACGGCGCGTCGGCACGGTCGATAAAACCGTATCGAAAGCCATCTATCATATAAAACAAAGGGTTAAATAACGCTATTTGTTGGAAAATTTCCGGTAATCGTTCAATCGAATAGAAAGTTCCCGACAAAAACGAGAGCGGAGTGACGATAAAATTAGTGATCGCGGCGATATGATCGAATTTTTCTGCCCAAAGGCCAGCGATGATCCCCAACATCGACATCATCAGCGAGGCCGCAAGCGTAAAAAATAGGATCACCCCCAAATGGTGAATTGTAATTGGTACGAAAAACAACATGGCCAGTAACGTAACGGCGCCAACCAGGACGCCTCTCGTTATCCCCGACAATACATAAGCTAGCATCAGCTCGGAGGCGCCAATCGGCGGCATCAGAAAATCGACGATATTGCCCTGAATCTTGGCTATCAGGATCGAAGAAGAGGTGTTGGCAAACCCGTTCTGGGCAATCATCATCATGATCAGACCCGGCGTCAAAAATTCCAGGAACGGCACACCACCCGTAACCGCCACCGACCGGCCCAATGCCAAATTAAAAATAGCTAGAAATAACAAGGATGTAATGACTGGCGCCAAAAGCGTTTGGCTCCAAACCTTGATAAAACGCCAGACTTCCTTGGTATACAGCGTCCACAGCCCCCGCCAATTGATAATGCCGTAGGTCCGAGGCTCGCGATAACGTCGTTCTGTAGTCATGTCGATTCCATCGATGCGCCGGGCAGGTGCGGCACCGCTTTATGGCAAAATCTAGGACGTCTGGAAACCAATCGAAACGTAAATATGAGGCATCTATCCGCTAACGGAAAAATAAAAGCGGCGGCGCAGAAGCGCCGCCGCTTGGAATCCTGATCGCTGCCTTATGGGAGGGGCAGAAAGTGACATCAATCAAAATCCCGTCTGACGGTCTCGGGAATCCCGGTACGTCAAGGCAATATCTTGAAATATCTGCGGTTTGGCCGCAGTGACCAAAGTCACAATCGATAAAATCGACAAAACGGCCCCAAAAAGGTAAACGGCGGCATTTTCATGCCGCCGCTTTGGAACTTTGGCCGATGCCGTTTGGGAGGGGCAGGGTAGGCGCACGACCAACGTTCGTTATGGGGAATATGCCGTTTTGTGACCAGCGATTCAGTGACGCCCGTCACAACTTTGTATTTTTTTTCTCCGTGTAACGTTATGATTTTGCTGCAATGTCTCGAAAACCGGCCCGAAATCCCAGAAAAGCGACACAAAAATCGCTCGAAAACGCCGCCCTTTTCTATTTGCAGCGCTATGCATCTTCTGCCGAGAATTTGCGTCGAGTTTTATTGCGTCGGGTCGAACGATCGGCCCGTGCTCACGATACGGACCGTGAAGAGGGTGCCGAGTTCGTCGAAAACATCATTCAACGCTATCGCGAAGCCAAATTACTGGATGACGGCGCGTATGCCGCAATGCGGGTGGCGACGCTCCGCCGGCGTGGAGCATCGGCACGGGCGATACGCGCAAATTTGATGGCGAAGGGTGTTGGATCTGACGATATAGACCAAGCACTGGATGCGGACACGGCGGAAACGCCCAACTCTGAACTGCAAGCGGCGTGTGCCTATGCCAGACGCCGGCGGCTGGGCCCATGGCGCTCAGCCGAACAGCGCGACGAACGCCGCGACCGGGATCTCGCCGCCTTGGCGCGGCAGGGTTATTCGGTCGATGTCGCGCGCCAAGTGATCAATGCGGAAACGATTGCGGAGCTCGAAGCGGAACTCGAGTATCAGCTCTAACGCTCCATATTACGCGAGCGGCTATGGGAAGCCGCGTTGCCACCAGGCAATGCAACCAAACGCCGGCTGCGCACCGCCTTTCCTTCGGTCACCGTGGTGCCCGCATAGATCTGCTTGGACGCCTCGACGAGCAATACACCGGAAACCGCCTGAAACCAGCGATGGCCGATTTTTTCGATCGCCGGCGCCGACCGCATGATCAGCCTCGAGCGACTGGGGGGCAGGTAAAGTGCGTGCTCGGATTGGATCGGCGTGAACAACCCGTCTCGTAAGAGCCGGCGAAGTTGCGTCACGCTATAGGGATGACCGTGGCCGAACGGCGAACGCTGTTCGAAACGCGACCACAACCCACGCCGGTTGGGCACGATTGTGATCATCCGGCCCCCATCGGCCATGACTCGCCAAGCTTCGCGGAGCATGGCACGCAAATTCTCACTGCATTCGAGGCCGTGGACAATTAATAGCCGGTCGATGGAACGGTCCGGAAACGGCAATTCCCTGTCATCCGCGAGAGCCACCCGGCCTGGTGCCTGTTCGGGCCAATGGACCACCCCTTGAGGTGCGGGCATCGCCGCCAACACCGCTTCCGCCTCGTTTTTGAATGACCTCAGATAGGGCGTGGCATAACCAAGCCCCAGAACCGTCATGCCTTGCACATTCGGCCAAAGAGAGCGCACCCGGCCACGTATGAGCCGCCGGCCCACTTGCCCGAGCCGGCTCGCGTAAAAATCCCTGAGGTCGATCACGTCGTTATACATAGGGGCCAGTTTACCATATCGGGCGCTCCATATCGGAGGGGAGATGCGGAGAAAGCATGCTTCGTGCTATAGCAACCGCCAAGAAGAATCGGGGGAGGAAATATGCCCATACTTCGCGTCACACCGCGCTCGCCATTCGCACGTAAATGCCTGATTCTGGCCCATGAAAAAGGCATTTTCGACGAGTTGGAGCTTAAGGTTACCGACCTTTACGGAAAGCATCAGGATATCGACGAGGATAATCCGCTGCGAAAGGTGCCGGCACTCCGGCTAGAAGACGGGACCACATTGTTCGATTCCACCGTCATTTGCGAATATCTTGATCACCTCGACGGCAAACCGCTTTTTTATCCGCAAGACAGCAAAGCGCGTTTCGATGCGCTGAAACTGCAGGCCCTGGGTGACGGCCTCACCGAAGCACCGCAGTCTCTCTATAAAGAGCTCGCGCGTCCGGATCAGTATCGGTCCGAGGAAATGGTGACCAAATTCTCGACCGCGATCGATCGTATCATCGCCTGGACCGAAGACCACTTTGAGTTGGTTGACGGACCACTCACCATCGGCGGGATAGCGCTGACCTGCGGTCTCTCCTATGTGGAGGAACGACAGCCGGACAGCGAGTGGCGCGAGAAGAATCCGAAACTCGGCGGGTGGTACCAGTCCATGACCGAACGCGCCTCTTTCCAAGAAACAACTAAACAAGCCAATGCGGAACGGCTCGGAGTACCGGTACCATGAGACTGTTCTTTTCCCCGCTTTCGCCCTTCGTTCGCAAGGCACGCATCGTTGCGATCGAGAAAGGCCTGGCCGACAGGGTCGAACTGTTCCCGAGCGATCGCGACAAGCGGCCCGAGGAACTGGGCCCCGACAATCCGCTACTTAAAGTTCCGACGCTAATCGACGACGACGGCGAGGCGGTATTCGATTCACCGGTGATTTGTGAATATCTCGATGGCCTGGCGCCCGACCCGGTGTTGTTCCCCAAAGAAGGTATGGCGCGGTGGACCGCCCTTCGCCAACAGGCTCTCGGCGATGGCGGAATGGACGATGCAGTCAAGCTCGCCTACGAAGCCGCCCGTGCGCCCGGCGCCCGCTCGCCCTATTGGCTCGGCCGTTGGCGCCAAGCGGTAGAAAGCGCACTCGACACACTGGAGCAAGAAGCCGAAAGTCTCGCAGGCAACTTCACCATCGGTCCAATCGCGGTTGGCTGTTTCCTTGGCTTTCTCGATCAGTCGCGCGTAATCGGCGACTGGCGCGGTTATCGTGGCGACTTGGCGGGCTGGTTCGACGATTTCAACCAGCGGCCCTCGATGCAAGAAACTGTTTATAAGCGGAAATAAGATTATTTCGGCAAGAAAGCCCTGCTGGCCTCGATGATGCGTCGGGTTTGTCCCCAACGGATAATCTGCATCGCTTCCTCCGGATCGGCCCAACGGCAATCGATAGCATCGTCACCGGGACAGAGCTCGCCGGAAACCCAAATCGCCGCATAGTCGACGAGCGAGTAATGGAATTGGACCTTGCCGTCATCATCATGGCGGATCGAATCGACCACATCGATCAGCCCTAATATTTCAATCTCGACGCCGGTTTCTTCGCGCACTTCGCGGCGGGCCGCTTCTTGCAGGGTTTCGCCCAGTTCCTGACCGCCACCGGGAATGCTCCAATGGCCCCGCCTGGGTGCTTTGCCGCGTTCGGCAATCAATATCTGGCCGTCGCGCCACACGACGACGCCAACGCCAGCAAATGGGCGGTCTGGATACTCCCGTGACATGGGCCCCTCCTTACGAGGCAATCTGGCACGGGCCTGAACGCTTCACAACTGTACGCCGCCCCCATTAGGACTAAAATGCCGGCAACCAAGGAGGTCCCCATGGATTACGCCATGCTCGGCAATAGCGGGCTCAAGGTCTCGCGGCTTTGTCTCGGCACGCTCACTTTCGGCGACACGACAGCGGACGAGGATGCGCAGAAAATCGTCGACTCCGCACGCGACGTCGGCGTCAATTTTCTCGATACTGCCGATGGCTATGCGGGCAGCGAATCCGAAATACGAGTTGGTAATCTGATCAAGCAGGACCGCAACGATTGGATCGTGGCAACCAAAGTGGGATCCTCTCCCGGCACCGAGAAACGGAAAAAAGCCCTGTCACGGAAATGGCTGGTGGAAGCTATCGATGCCAGTCTCACCCGGTTGCAAACCGACTTCGTCGATATCTGGTATTTGCACCATATCGATTGGGAGACGCCCATCGAAGAAACCGTCCGCACCATCGGCGACGTCATCGCCGCCGGCAAGGTGCGCCATTGGGGATTCTCCAATCATCGCGGCTGGCAGGTCGGCGAGCTGGTACATGCCGCGGCCGCCGTCGGTGCGCCGCAACCGATCATCGCTCAGCCCTACTACAACGCCTTCAATCGCATGCCCGAAACCGACATTCTGCCCGCGTGCGAGTATTACGGCATCGGCGTAGTACCCTATTCACCCCTTGCCCGCGGCGTCCTGGCCGGCATTTACAAACCGGGAGAGGACCCTTCGCCCGAGACACGGGCCGGCTTAAAGGATCGGCGCCTGATGCAGACGGAATGGCGGGAAGAAAGTCTGGTCGCCGCCCAAGAAATCAAGAAATACTGCGAGAAATGCGGCATCACGCCGATCACATTTGCCCTGCAGTGGTTGCTCAACAATGAACTCGTCACCGGCGTGCTCGGCGGCCCGCGCACGTTCGCCCACTGGCAAGGCTACCTGGAGGCGATGGAAGGTGGCTGGTCGGCAGAAGACGAAGAGTTCCTAGACGGCTTCTGCCCGCCCGGGCAATCCACTACCCATGGCTATTGCGATCCGCGCTATCCGGTAAGAGGACGAGTTCAACGGGTCGGCTGATTAATAGGCCTTCAGATAGTCGGCG
>DLVK01000091.1:0-6295 GCA_003444235.1 Rhodospirillaceae bacterium | reverse complement strand
CTCGAGTTGGGGCAATACGGCATCAACGTTAATGCGATTGCGCCGAGTTTGACGCTAACGGAACGCCTGATGCCCCATTGGGAGAAACGGAGTTCCGAAAGCCAGGCAGCGGAAATCGAGAAGGTCCCGTTAAAACGCATTGCAACCGCACGTGATCAGGCGGGCGTCATCGCTTTCCTGTTGTCGAGCGACGCGGATTTTGTGACTGGATTGACCATCGACGTAACAGGGGGGCTTTCATGAGCGATCGCAATAAGACCATAGGTTTCATCGGCATGGGTATGATGGGCGGCGGTATGGCCGCTAACCTGCTGAAAGCCGACTTCAATATGGTTGCCTACGATATTGACCCGGCGAGGAATGAACGCTTTGCGAGTCTTGGCGCGAAGATTGCGCACGGGCCGGCTGGCGTGGCACAAGGGGCGTCAACCGTCATCTGTATCGTTGAGACAACGGCGCAGGTGCGTGAGGTCGTGCTTGGCGATGGCGGGATTATCGAGGAAGCGCAGGAAGGCGATATTTTTGTCTGTAGCGCGACGATCGACCCGCTCGCGGTTAAGGAAATGCACGATATCTTAGCGGAAAAGGGCATCAAGATGCTTGACGCGCCGGTCAGCGGCGGCGTGCCGCGTGCGGTTTCTGGCGATCTCTCGATCATTGTCGGCGGTGACGGCACCGTGGTTGAAGCCTGCCGGCCGTATTTTGACGCGATGTCCGCGAACGTCTTCCATATGGGTGAGATTGGACATGGCCTAGCGATGAAGCTCTGCAACAACATGATCACCCAGGTGACGAAGGTAGTGATCGCGGAAGCGATGGCGCTTGGCGCCAAGGCAGGGCTCGAACCGCGACAGATGGTCGACGTTATCAGCGTCAGTACCGGCAATTCGGATAGTTTCCGAGCGGCCGCACCACGCTACCTCAGTGGAGATTTCTCACCTGGTGGCACGATCGATATCTCCTATAAAGATCAGGAACTGGAAACGGGTTTCGCCAAGGCACTCGGCGTGCCGATGTTCATGGCCGCCGCCTCGCAACAGGTCTATCAGATGGCGCGCGCTGCCGGTCTCAATAAAAGGGATGGCAGCTCTCTGATCACGCTCTATGAGGAGATGGTCGGCGTGAAGCTTGGACCACGTGACGGCTGACCGCTTGCCGGCGCCGTGAGAGTGAACGGACACGGTTATAGATCCGATCTATAATAAAGTGATTATTTCGCTGCGGTCGCCAATTCGGCAGATATTGGTTTCATTGAGACATTTGATCTCGTGTGCGGCGCGATTCCGCTCGCACAAGCTGTTGGAGATGGCGGCATACGGATCGTGACGGACGGTACCTAGTCGGCTGGTTTTTTTTATGGTTCTCGGTCTTGTAGGGAACGCTTCCCTTCGTTGAGTTTCTCGGATTCGACTCATTGACCATGCATGACAAGCGGCCGAGATTCTCCTTCGATGGCCGGTAAAGCGCCAGGCACAAGTTTTCGAGGAAACGAGAATGAAGACATTGATTGAAGGCGCATGGGTCGACCGCAGCGCGGAAGTCCAGAGCACTGACGGGTCGTTTGTCCGCAAGGACACGGCATTTCGTAACTGGATCACGGCCGACGGCGCGTCGGGGCCTTCCGGCGACAGTGGCTTTAAGGCGGAAAGTGGCCGCTATCATCTCTACGTCTCCTACGCCTGTCCTTGGGCACACCGCACCTTGATCTTCAGAAATTTGAAGGGGCTGGAAGATCACGTGAGCGTATCGGTGGTGCATCCGTTGATGTACGAGATGGGTTGGGAGCTGACCGACACGTACCCGGGTGCTACGGGCGACCCGGTGCTCGGTAAGGCGGCGATGTACGAAGTCTATCTCGCCGCGGACAGGAAGGTGACGAGCCGCGCCAGTGTACCGGTCCTGTGGGACAGCCAACAGAACACGATTGTTTCCAACGAAAGCTCCGAGATCATCCGGATGTTCAACATCGCCTTTGACGCGATAACGGGAAATACAACCGATTACTACCCGGCCGATCTGCGTGCAGAGATCGATGCCATAAATGACGGCGTTTACAACGACGTGAACAACGGTGTGTATAAAACAGGGTTCGCAAAGTCACAGGAGGCCTACGACCGCTCGGTTGCTGCGCTTTTCGCCCAGCTCGACAGCCTTGAAGAGCGTCTTTCCGGCCAGCGTTACCTTACCGGCGAGCGGATTACGGAAGCCGATTGGCGGCTGTTCCCGACATTGGTCCGGTTCGACCCGGTGTATGTCGGGCATTTCAAGTGCAATATCTGCCAGCTCGTCGCCTATCCCCATCTCTGGGCCTATACCCGCGAACTCTACCAGTATCCCGGCATCAAAGAGACGGTCAACTTCGACCATATCCGTTCGCATTATTACGCTAGTCATGTATCGGTTAATCCGACACGGATCGTGCCGGCTGGGCCCCGGATCGATTTCGGAGAACCTCACGGTCGCGAGAGCATTGGTTCTTAACAGGCTTTATATTAACGCGTTGGCGGCGGACGGCATTTCCTCGAGGAATTGCTGTACGCTGCGGAACAGCAGCATTCGATGCCGCTCCATCAGGATGGTGTGGGTGCCGCCACTAAGGACGGCGAGGCGCCGCCAGGGCGCGCCGGTCAACAAGGGAAACAGGGTTTGTGCCATATAGACCGGCGTATCCCTGTCCATTTCGCCAACCGTTACGAGGGTGGGCACTGAAATCTGGGCCGGATCGTAGACCGGCTTTCCGGCCTGCCAGCATTCCTGACCGTCCTGCACGACGCCATTGGGCGCCCGAATTGTCTCGCCGCCACCCTCCGTCTGGGCCTCGATCACAGCGTCCCACCACTGCTCGAACCATTCTCTCGGCATGACCGTCAGTTTCTGTTTCTCGTTCAGACCTTCCTGACGGCGGATCAGGGTGGCCTCGCGGGTCACGGTGCGATAGGCCCCCACCTTGCCGTCCACGCGCACCGGAGACTTTTCACCACCGGTGCGCAGCCAGATGGGCGCATAGAGCACTAGCCGCTCGACGTGGTCGTTGTGTTCGGAGGTATAGAGGGCGGTGATCGCCGTGCCCCAAGAATGCCCGATCAGGCACAAACGTGCAGTTTACCGGCGCTCGCGGATGCGGTCGCAGACGAACCCCAGACAATCTGCGGCATTTGTTGTCCGCATGAAGGGCGGATTCGCTTCCGCCGGTTCGTCCATCTGGGGTGGTTGATCTGAGTAACCGTAGCCCGGAAGGTCAAGGCAATATGTATCAAAGCCACGGGCCGCGAGGTAGTCCATCCAGGATAGGCCGCCGACCGGCACATTGAATGCGGTGCTGCCGTAGGTGGCGCCATGCTGCAGGACGACGATGCGGTCCGGCGCGAAAGATGTGACATCCACTGGCCGCTTGTTCCGTACATATATATCGCCCCAGACCGGGTGCGTGAACAGCAGGTCCTCGCCGATTAAGTTCTTGTGTAGAGATTCAGTCATGTTTCTTGTCTACCATCCACGCCAGTATACGGACAGATCGCGTGTGACGACGCAATCCACAGCAGTGCACCCGGGATCCGCGGTTCCCAAATCCGCGGAGCAATTTGAGGAGGTCTGGTAATGGTCAAGACGATCCTTCTGACAGGTGGGGCCGATGGGTTCGGGCTGGAGTCGGCCAAGATACTGGTATCGCAAGGGCATCATGTCCTGCTGCACGGGCGTAACCCGACGAAGCTTGTCGAGGCGGCAAAGACGTACGGGTGCGTGTCGGAAAGTGGCACGGTCGCTTGGCCAAGATGGACTTGCGATTATTGCGCCGAATACAAGCTCGTTCCTGGGTACCAAGGTGGTGAAATAAGGGGTCGGCACGGCAGGCGGTGATATCCGAACTGGCGCGGTTATCATTTGCCGAGCCGCAGTGTAGGAAGAATTTACACAGACGTCCGGGCGTTGCTTCGAAAATGATGCCGGCGAATTCGGGCTACCCCATCACGACGCGACCGATCCAGCAAGCTGCGATACGGTCATGGCTGCGATTGAGGTAGTCTTGGCGAGTGTGGACCATTAGGGATGCACTCTCTCCGATCGGAATTGGCGTTCTAGCCAGTTCCGAGCGAACTTAGGGGAAATAGCGTGTTGACGTGTCTCCTCCTATGGTCTCCTAATCCATGTCTTACGTTGCATTCGTTTGATGATACCTGAGTGACCGGTACGCCGATTGGTTAGATAACTCCGACAATGTGGACGTTGGTAAACAACGCCGTCGCAAGGTGCGCGGCGCCTAATCGTAACCAATTCAAAAGGAACTAGTTATGGCTACTGGTATAGTTAAATGGTTCAACTCGACAAAAGGCTATGGTTTCATCGAGCCTGACGACGGCGGTAAGGATGCGTTCGTGCATATTTCCGCGGTCGAGCGCGCCGGCCTCAACGGCCTGCACGAAGGCCAGAAGGTCTCCTTCGACCTGGAGCCGGGCCGCAATGGCAAGTCCGCGGCGGAAAACCTGAAGCTGGTCGAGTAGAAACGTTTGCCGGTTTCAAAAGACGCCCCGTCCGGAATTTCCAGGCGGGGCGTTTTCATTTGCTCTTGCGGTTTGTCTAGACGACGCCGGCTTCGCGCAAGCTGGACACCTCATCGACGCCGTACCCGAGCTCGGATAAAATGTCATCCGTATGTGCGCCGCATTCCGCGATGCCCGTCACGAGCCGGTTCGTCGATCGGCTCATATGGATCGCCTGGCCAATCAACGTGACCTCGCCAAGCGAATCCGATGGCACCGATTGGGCGATGCCCACATGCTGCACCTGCGGGTCGGCGAAAGTCTCCGCCAAGGTGTAGATCGGCCCACAGGGAACGCCGGTCCCGTTCATGATCGCGATCCACTCCGCAGATTCTTTTTTGGAAGTTGCGGAATCGATCTCCGCGTTGAGCGCCGTTCGGTTTATCGCCCGGTCCTCCGCAGTCGCGTAATCCGGATGCTCGATCAGATCTTTCCGGCCAATTGCGCCGCAGAACTTCCGCCACATGCCGGGGGTCGGCGCGATGGTGAAATACCCATCGGACGACTTGAACACACCCATCGGCGAGTTGGTGGGATGGTTATTGCCTTCCTGCACCGGCAGTTCCTGTTTCATGGTCCAGCGGGCTGCCTGGAAATCGAGCAGGAAGATCATCGCCTCGATTAACGAGGTATGAACCCACTGACCCTCACCCGATTCCTCGCGCTCCAACAACGCCATACAGATGCCATTGGCGAGCAGCAGACCGGCGGTCACGTCGGAGATCGCCGCGCCGGAGCGCATCGGCCCCCGTCCCGGCTCCCCGGTCACCCACATATGACCGCCCATGCCCTGGATGATCGGATCGACACCCGGTCGGTCGCGATAGGGCCCGCTCTGACCGAAGCCGGAGATGCTGCCATAGACGATCCGCGGATTGATCGCCTTGATGGTCTCGTAGTCGATGCCAAGCCGAATTTTCACGTCCGGCCGGTAATTCTCGACGATGACATCGGCCTCCACCGCCAGTTTCTTGAAGATGGCGACACCATCCAGGCTCTTCAGATTGAGGCTGAGCGACCGCTTGTTGCGGTGTAGGTTTTGGAAATCAGCGCTGTGCCGGGCTGCGAAATCCGAGGGCCCGCCGGTGTCCGGCATCTCAATCTTGATGACCGAAGCGCCCCAATCCGCAAGCTGCTTGACCGCCGTCGGCCCGGCGCGTGCCCGCGTCAGGTCGAGGACCTTATATTTCGACAGAACGGTCGAGGCCGATTCGATACTCATGGCCGATTTCTCTTCTTACTCTCCAGCATTCGCGTCAGCCCAAGATGTGCCGGGCCAGCTCCTCACTATGGGTCAGCATCGGATAGTGCCCCGCGTCCCGTTCGATCCATTGGGCGCCGAGCGCCTCGACAGTGCGGCGCTGGTGCGGCTCCGGCGGATTTTCGCTGTGCACGCAATAGACGACGGCACTGTTCGGCCAGTCGGCATCCCAGAAATCCTTTAGCTCGTCCGCCGACACGTCCGACAGTCCGTGCGGATGCGGGGTCGCCCGTTCCAACGCCCAATCCTTCTGCGCCCCCTCAAGCTCGGCGAACAGCCGCGTCGCCAGATCATTGCGAGTCGGGCCGCGGGTGAATTCGGTGACGTTGTAGGGATCGGCATCGCTGCGCTGCACGATATCCTTGGTGCTTTCTCCCGGCTGCGGGACAAGCGCGTCGACAAAAACGACGCGCAAAATCTGGTCCGGCGCAAGCGACGCGGTCTTCGCTGCGACCATGCCGCCCGAGCTGGTCCCGGCGAGCACGACGTCCGATAG
>DLVK01000367.1:0-7717 GCA_003444235.1 Rhodospirillaceae bacterium | reverse complement strand
TTGTGCGAAGAGGTAGCAGACGGCATTAAGGCCGCCGGCGGAAAGGCGATCGTCGCGATGGCGGACGTGCGCGATCCGGAGCAGGTGGAGGCAATGGCCGCAGCTGCGGCCGAAGCTTTCGGCGGTATCGATATCGTCGTCCACAATGCGGCCGTGCGGTCCAACCAGTCCTTCGAGGAAATGGACCACGAAACCTTCAGCCATATTATCGATCTCTCTGTTCATGGCTGCTTTCATCTTGCCAAGGCGGCCACACCTTCGATGATCGCCCGCGGCGGGGGGAATTTCATTGGTGTGGGCGGTATGACATCGCTCAAAGGTGTGAAAGGTCGGAGCCATGTAATGGCGGCCAAGATGGGGTTAAACGCTTTTATCCGCGGGCTCGCGCTCGATCTTGCGCATCACAACATCCGTGCAAATCAGGCCGTCGTCGGTCATTACGATACGGTGCGCGAAGGCAATCCGTCGTCCGCGCCGCAGCGCGCCGCCACAGATAGCGGTACGCCGCTTGGCCGTAAGGGGGTTCCACAGGACATGGCAAATCTTATCCGTTTCCTGGTCGGGCCTGGCGCGTCCTATATCACCGGCCAGACCATCCATTCCAACGGCGGTGCTTATCTCAATCTCTAAGTCTGCGGTTCGATGACACGAAAAATCGCCATAATCGGGGCCGGGCTGGCGGGATTGACGCTTGCCCATCGACTTCGAGGCAGCGCCGAAATCGCCGTGTTCGACAAGTCCTGGCGACCGGGCGGCCGATTGTCGACCCGGCAGAAAGCGGGGTTTCAGTTCGATCACGGGGCTCAATATTTCACCATCCGCAGCGACGAATTTCGCGACTTTTTGCAGCCTGCACTCACGGAAGGGGCCGTCCGGCCGTGGGATGCCCGTGTCGTTACTCTGGAAGCCGGTCAGCATCCGGTGGAGGCAAACAGGGACGAACCGATCTATGTCGGCGCTCCGTCAATGAACACGCTGCCAGCCTTTCTCGCCAAGGAAATTTCGGTAAGTTGCGAGATCGAAATCGACGACTGTCGTCGAGAGCCGGAAGGGTGGCTGCTATCGGATCGTGCCGGTATCACCCACGGCCCGTTCGACTGGGTAGTTTCCACCGCGCCGGCGCCGCAAAGCCGGTTGCTGTTGGGAGAAGACTTTGCCGCCAAGGCTGGTTTCGACGCAGTGCGCATGCGCGGCTGTTTTTCACTGATGCTTGGTTTCGAATCCTCGCTTGGCATCGCTTGGCAGGGCGCTTTCGTGAAAAACTCACCGATTGGCTGGCTGGCTCTCGACAGTTCGAAGCCTGGTCGCGATAACGCGACGTCACTCCTGGTGCAAGCCGCCGGTGCTTGGGCGGATGAACACCTTGAAGACACGCCTGAACAGATAGAAAGCCATCTGATAGAGGAATTGCGGACGCTTGTTGGCATAGATGGAGGAACAGCTCGTCATCACGCTCTCCATCGGTGGCGCTATGCGGGCACCGCCGAACCTGCCGGCGAGAACTTTTTGATCGATCAGGAAAACCAGCTTGCTGCGTGTGGCGACTGGTGCATCAAGGGTCGCGTTGAGGCGGCGTTTGTAAGTGCATCCAAATTGGGGCAACTGCTTTTGGATCGACTTTAGCGATGGCGAAATCACCTCACCACAGCGGCAGGCCTATTGTCATAGATACCAAGGCAAGCACCAAAATGACGGTAATCAGAATCGATTTGTTTCTCCTGAATATCCGAAACATTTTTTACCTTCCTCAGTAGTCCTTTACGTTCTCTGGATCGGGCTTCAGTTCTCCGCGTTCGCAGCGCCGGACAAGATCGACCATTTTCAGGTTGTACGGGGCCGGCATGCCTATTTCTGACGCTTTTTCAGCAACATAGCCGTTCATTTCGCCGATTTCGGTCTTCCGGCCCTTCTGCATATCCTGGCCCATGGAGGGGCGCTGGCCATCGCCGCGATGTTCGGTTTCCTCGATCAGGAAATCCTCGATCTCCTGTAGCGCCTTTTTGTCGCCCTCAGCTGCAGCGATCCATTGGTGCGGTTCGGTATTCTTGCGGTTTTCCAGCACGAAGCCGAGCGCCTGGGCCACGCGGGCGGTCTCGCCGCAAATCTTAATTTGGGCGTCGCGGGCATAATCATTGATCGCCATGCCGTTGCCGTTGAGGCCTGTGCTGGCGGAGAGGCCGTTATGGCTCGTATTGATGCAGAGCTTCGACCAGCGCTCGCCCCATAGATTGTTGGTCACTTTGGAGCCGTCCGTATAGCGCATCAGGTCCGCAACCTTTTCGCTCCGTTTGGTGACTCGACCATGCAATTCGCCGACGCGGAAGACCGGATACTCGTTCCCGCGGATTGGCACGTTGCGTTGGATGTAGCCTGGCTGTTCGAGTTCGACGCCGATGCCACTGGCGATACAACCGACCGCCTTTTCAGGGCCGACCACGCTGGCGACCCGCTCTTCGTTGAGCGCGTTCTGGAGTGAAACGACGAAGCCGTGTTCAGAGAGGTAAGGAGCGATAAGGGCGGTGAGCCAAACCGTGTCGTAAGATTTCGACGAGATGAAGGCGACATCGAACGGACCTTCCTTTTGGGTGTTCTGTACTTCGGTGATGTGGAGGGCTTTTACCGGGACGTTGTGGGTTTCCGCTTCTGTCATGCCGCGCAGTTCGAGACCGTTATTGCGCATATTCTCCACATGCTCGGGCCAGGGGTCGATGAAGGTTACGTCCTCGCCATTGCGTGCCATATGGCCCGCGCACATTCCGCCGACCGCGCCGGCACCTACCATTGCTATACGCCAACCCATGATTTCCTCCCGGTAAGGCTTGCTTTGTCACTGTTCGGCGCACATTCTAGCGCCTGAAAAAAATAAAGGGAGGGTGGAGCCCATGGATCGGAACAAAGAGCTCGACGGCAAGGTGGCGATCGTTACCGGCAGTGCGCGCAATATCGGCCGGCGGACGGCGTTGGAGTTAGCGGATGCGGGCGCGGCGGTGGTTATCAATGCGGTCACCGCGAAGGAGCTTTGCGAAGAGGTGGCGCACGAAGTCGAAGCGGCGGGTGGCAAGGCGATTCCTGTTTTGGCCGACATCACCAATCAAGACGATGTGGACCAGATGGTCGCGGCGACAAAAGACGCCTTCGGCGGGATCGATATTCTGGTCAACAATGCGGCCAATCGCGGACATAACAAGATCGTCGATATGCCTTTCGAAGAGTGGAAGGAAATCACCTCGATCATTCTCGACGGTTCGTTCCTCTGCACCCGCGCCGCGGTGAAACATATGGCGCCTAACAAGTGGGGCCGGGTGATTTTCCTGGGCGGGATCGGGGCCTATCTCGGCTACCCGGAACGCTGTCATGTATCGACCGGGAAAATGGGCGTCGTCGGGATGATGCATTGTCTGGCCAATGAATTGGCTGCCGACGGGATTACGGTAAATGTGGTTGCTCCGGGGCGGATCGGCGGGGAGCGCGCACCGAGTGCCGGAGAGCCCACAGGTGACACGCCGCCGGTCGGCTTTGTGGGCATGGCGCCGGATGTCGGGCGGACGATCCACTTCCTGTGTCAGCCGGACGCCAATTTCATCACCGGCCAGACGATCCACATCAATGGCGGTGGATTTTTAACCTAGGCCCTACTCCGCCGCTTGCACCGCATCGGCGTCGCCATTCTCCACCACCGCAGCGAATTCACGAATGTCGCCGCAGCTTTCGATGCTTTGAATGGCCGCATAGACCGCGTTGACCTGATCGGCGGACATGATGCGCGACGCACAGGCATCGAACTTGGCTTTCATCTTGTCGTTGGGGATGGGATCCGACGTGGTGCGCCCCCGCGCCATCTTAACCCGTTCGGAAATCATCGTACCGTCGGTCTTTTCGATGCGAACTTCGGCCCCGTAATGATCGTAAGACTCTGGGTCCATATCCGGATGCGGCGCCGCATCGAGCTTGTCCATCAGCGAACGGACGGTCGGATCGTTATAGGCCCCTTCGTCGAAATGCTCGAGGATGACGCGGCCCTCGAGCAAGCACCGGGAGACCACATACTGGACGGAGAATTTCGCGTCGAGCACGCCTTTCGGATCGGGCCGATTGGTATGCTTCAGCCGGCGCGGATGGGTCCAGACATCCACATGTTTGATTTGATCGAGCGGGACACCTTCGCTGTCGTAAAGGCCGATCGCCACGTCGGCCGCCGAATGGGTCGAGCCGCAGCAGGGATACTGTTTGACCGCGATACCTGGATCCAAGATATCGAGCGGGTCCCCGAACCCATCGAAGACCTTGTCGACATCGTAGGTGCCGGCGCCGTTGTAAACCTCGAAGAAACCCTGACTGTGCTCGAAAGCTTCGGGCGAGCCGATGAAGCCGGCCTCTGCGAGACGCGCGGCCTGAACGCCGTTGCGGCAGGCAAGGCCCGCGTGGAGCGGCTTGGTCATGGTGCCGAAGTTAGACTTGATGCCGGATGCCATCGACGCCGCGATCGCCATCGCGCATTCGGTCGTATCCACATCCAGCTTTAGGAGCACGCAACAGGCCGCCGTCGCACCGAACGTGCCCATGGTCGAGGTCGGGTGCCAGCCCTTCTCGTAATGGTGCATATGAACGCCTTTGCCCAAACGGGCCTGGGTCTCGAACCCGACGATATAAGCGTGCAGCATTTCCTTGCCCGACGCGCCGATCTCCTCGGCGACCGCGAGGATCGCCGGCAAAAGGACAGCCGATGGGTGGCCGCCCATGGAGTTGTTCATGTCGTCGAAATCATGGGCATGGGACGCGGTGCCATTGATCAATGCCGCATCGAGCGCGCTCATCCGATTGGCTTTGCCATAGATCAGCGATTGGCCGACCGAGCCGCCGCCCAACACCTTGCCGGCAATTTCCGCACACGGCTCGTCGGAGCCCGCAAGGGTCACTGCCATATAATCGAGCAGCCCGTAGAGCGCCCAGCGATTGACCTCTTCGGTCATGATATCCGGCCCGAGGCCAGTAATATGTTCGGCAAATTTGCGTGCGATACCCATAGTGATGTCTCCCTATTCCGCTGCTTGTTCGACTTCGCTGTCCGTGGTTGCCAGCAAGCCGGTCAACTGGTGAATACTTTCAACCGTTTCCAACGACATAATGGTGTCATAGGTCTGCGCCACCCGGTCCGATGGCAGAGCGCGGGCGGCGGTATTGTCGAATTTACGCTTGAGCTTTTCCTGACTGAGCTGGTTCTCGCCCCGGCCTTCGGCCATTTCGACCTCATGCTCGAAACGATTTCCATCGGTCGTCGTGACCGCCAAAATAGCATGGAAAAGGCCGTCTTTGGTGTGCTCGTTCGAAGTGACTTTGGCCAACACAGCCCGCGCATCCGGATCGTGCACCGCACCGTCTTCGAAATGCTCCATTTTCACTTCACCGTGCATCAGCGCCCGGCTCATGCAGTACTGCACCGAGAATTTACCTTCCAGTTCGGATCGCGGGTTCGGCCGGTTGGTATGCGCCATCCGACATTGATGGGTCCAAGATTCGATCTTGGCGACATTGTCCGGCGTCAGACCGTGCTTCTCACGGAGAGCCAGCATCGTGTCTACCGCCGTATGGGTCCCGCCGCAGCAAGGATGCTGTTTGATCGCAAGACCCGGATCGATAATCTTGAAGGGTGCCGCCCAACCTTCGAGAATTTTTTCAGACTGGTACGTGTCCGCGCCATTGAAAACTTCGAAAAAGCCCTGTTTGTGCTCGAACGCCTCGGGTGATCCGTCGAAGCCGTTTTTCGCCAAGATTGCGGCAAAAAGGCCATTCCGTGCCGACTGCCCCACATGGAGAGGCTTCACCATAGTGCCGAAATTGGATTTGATTCCGGCGGTTAAAGAGCACGAGATCGCGAGCGCCGTCGCGGTTTGCTCCACATCGAGCTTGAGCAATTTAGCACCGACCGCCCCCGCCCCGAAGGTGCCAAACGTCGCGGTGGGGTGCCAACCCTTATTGTAATGATGCGGGTGCAAGCCTGGGCCCATCTGCACTTCAGTCTCATAGCCGGCAAGGAAAGCAAGTAATGTTTCGGTGCCCGAGGCGTTTACCTCGTCGCCAAGAGCGGCAACCGCAGCAAATGCAGGTGCCGAGGGGTGACCGCCCATGGAGTTATTGCAGTCGTCGAAATCGAGTGCGTGCGCTGCCGTGCCGTTAACCGTCGCGGCGTCCAATACTTCGGCACGAGCCGAGCTGCCTACAATCTGCGCCGGACCGCCATTGCCGCCGCCGACCGACATCAAGGCAATTTTCGCGCATTGCTCCCGCGCACCGGCCAACGTGACTCCGACCACATCGACAATGCCGCGCTTGAGTTCCAGGAGTAACTTATCGTCCAGGCAACTCTCGTCGAGCGCTACGATTTTTTCCGCAAGTTGTTTGGCAAAAGACATGGTTTCCCCTCGTCAGCCGTTCCAAATTTTCGTTACGCCCAAGCCGGCATCGGCGCGACGCCCTTAATCTGCGCCCGGTGCATCCGACGGCGGTCGCTGTCGTTGAAAGACTCGCGATAGTGCATGCAGCAGCGATTATCCCAAATCAGCAAATCGCCGACTTGCCACTCATGGCCCCAGGACAGCGCGCTCCCGTTGCAGTGATCCCAAAGCGCGTCGAACAATTCCGTATCGGACTCGCCAATAATATTCGACGCTCCCGACTTACGGCCCAGGAATAGCGCCTCCCTGTCTGTCTCCGGGTGACGAACTACCAACGGATGGCGCGCGCCGGGCGCCTTATCGGTATCCGTATTGCCATCGAATTCTTCATAGATTTTCCGCACTTCGCCGGCACTCGTATAGGTCGCGTCATGAACCGCCACCTTGCCCCAAATCCGCTCCTTGATCGCATCGGGAAGAGTCTCATAGACCTGGTACATATCCATGAAATGAGTACCACCCCCGGCATCGGGGATTTCGAGCGCATACAGCATGCTCGCGGTCGGCGGCTTGTCGATATAAGACATGTCCGTGTGCCAAATCGCCTCTCCATTGCCGAGGCTGCCGATGGGCTTTCCGTCTTTTTTGATGTTGGAAATACAGGTCAGTTCGGGAAAGTCGGAAAGCCAGGTATCGCCGGATTTATTTGGAGGCGAATGCTCCGGCTCGCCAAAATACTTGGCAACCTCTACCAGCTGCGGATTGCTTAGATTTTGGCCGCGAAAGAAGATCACCAAATAATCGTACCAAGCCTGCAAAATCTTGGCAGTCGTCTCTTCGTCCAAAGGCTCGCTGAGATCGACTCCTACTATTTCCGCACCCAACGGCGCGTCTAGTGGGACAACCTCCATTGCGTTTGCCGCATTACCCATGTCGCCTCGCTCCTTATTTCGGCAATTGCGGCATGACCCGCGCGCCGTTCACTGAATTCGAGTTTTGCTCTGAAAGCGTCATTTTAGCACCAAGCAGCGTGCTAAACCAATGCCACCACAGCCCTTCTGACGCGAGAAATCCTGCACGCGTCGCTCGCTTTGCTATATAAGCGCGCTATGGTTAATTTATTGATCTGCGTTGGATTGAACGACACGCTACTAACCCAATGAGCCAAACTGCCAGTCCCGATTTCATGATGGTCTTCGACCAGACATGCAAAATTGTCAAAGCCGAAGGCAATACGCTGGTACCGCTTGGCGTAGCGGCAAATAAGACCGTTGGTTCGCCTTTTACCGACTACGTGGTTGCGGACGAACAATTCCTGACCCAGG
>DLVK01000162.1:12150-12549 GCA_003444235.1 Rhodospirillaceae bacterium | reverse complement strand
ACTGCCGTTCAGCCATGTCATCACCACAGGCAATGAAGCAGCGCTCGAAATATTTCAGTTCATCGATTACCTGATCGATGACGGAAGCACGGACGCGTTTCTGCTGTTTCTGGAAGACGTCAAAACGCCGGAAATTTTCCAACGCGTCTCAGAGAAAGCCCTCCGCGCCGGGAAACCGATCATCCTCACCAAGATCGGCAAGTCCGAGGCGGGACGGCGCGCGGCCCAATCCCATACGGGCGCCATGACCGGCTCCTACGACACCTATAAGGCAATGTTTCAGCGTTATGGGATCATCGAGGGCAAAGACCGCGAGGAGATGTGCGATATCGCAGCGGGCTTTTCGCATTTCGGGGACCGGCTGCCGCTCGGCAAGCGAGTTGGCATCTGCACCGGCTC
>DLVK01000162.1:0-11837 GCA_003444235.1 Rhodospirillaceae bacterium | reverse complement strand
CGCGGGCGGTTCCGGTGGCTGGATGGCGGAGACCTGCGTCGCCGCCGGGCTCGAAGTACCTTTGCTCGATGATGTTACGCGCGCCAAGATTGACGCGCATTTGCCGAGCTACGCCACGTCGCAAAACCCGGTCGACGGCACGGCCGGGTCGATCCGCAAGATCGGGTACAGCGTGCTCGGCGAATGGGTCGCGGCCTCGGACGAAGTGGACTCGGTCATCATCGTAACCTCGGCCCGCCACGCGCGCATTTTTTCCGGCGAAGGTGACAATCTGGCCCGCGTCGCACGGGAAGCAACAAAGCCCATCGTTATGTGCACCTATACGCTGCCCGGTGAGGAATCCACCCGCATGATCAACGAGGCGGGCTATCCGTTTTTCATGAATATGCCGAACTGCGCCCGCACCGTTCGCGAGATGGCGGATTATCGAGCCCATCGCGAAGCTTTCCTTAAAATTCCCGAAATCGGTCCACGCGACTCTAACCGCGAGAAAGCTGCTCGCGCGGCACTCGTCGATCAAAACGCCGCTCTCTGCGAATATGAAGCTGCGGAAATTTTGGCGCCTTACGATATCGACTGCGGCGCCGGAGGATTGGCATCCTCGGCGGAAGCGGCGGCGGAACTCGCCGAAGCGATCGGCGGGCCGGTCGCACTCAAAATTCAATCGCGCGGTATTCCACATAAGTCGGAAGCCGGTGGCGTAAAATTGAACCTCACCGGAAATGCCGAAATCGAAAAGGCCTACAGCGAAATTCTCGCAAATGCCGAAAGCCACGCAGCCGACGCCGAAATCGATGGCGTGCTGGTGCGCCCGATGGCCGGCGAAGGCGTCGAGATGATTCTTGGTCTCAAGCATGACGAGGCATTCGGCCCGATGTTGCTTGTGGGTCTGGGCGGTATTTTCGTCGAAGTCTTGAAAGACGTGTTGCTGTTACCGACACCGCTGGCGAAGGAAGAGGCGTTAGCGGCGCTCGACCGCCTCAAAGGTGCCGCGATGCTCGACGGTGTACGCGGCAAGCCAGCAGCGGATAAAGAAGCGCTCGCGGATTTAATGTTCAAGCTCGGTCAGTTTGCCTCGGAAACCTCGGGCGTTGTCGCGGAGCTGGATCTCAACCCGGTAATCGTCCACGAAGACGGCAAAGGTCTTACAATCGCCGACGCGCTGATCGTTACCGGTCCAAGCGACTAGGGTATTTCAACGTAACGATACTGATTGCGGCCTACATAGGCAGAGCGCCCAAACTCGGCTACCGCATCGTAGATCGCCCGGCGTTGAAAACTCCCGACATTGGCGGAAGCCATAGCCGCCCGCATCAATTTGGCGGAAAACTCGCGGTCTTTCTCGCGCGCCTCCAATCCTTCCACGTCCTGCCAAGCGACGTAAAGAAAGTCATGAACGATAGCGGCTTCCAGGTGCGGCCCAACCCGGCCGATGATTCCTCGGACGACCGAGGGCACCGATGTGAGGTCGGTCAGCATGCCTTTTGGAACGGTAATTTCGTAACGACCGGCGGGTAAATCGATATCATCCCGCGAAACGGCATCGCCGTTATCTTCGAATTCGTCATCGTCGCCGAATTCTTCTCTATCGACCGTATCCAGCCGGAAGCTGACTTTATAATCCGCCCCGACCACATACTCCGCGTCGCTGTCCGTTCGCTGACGCACGGACTCGATACCGCGATAAAGGATAAGCGGCGTGTGATATTCGAAATCAACGACAGTCATTTCGAAATCTGCGCATTCTTCGCGCCCGAGCCACTCCGCAGGATAGGGATTGTCCAATTCCGGTTCGAAATAATCCATCGTTCTGCTCCCGACGAGTTTTATACACGTCAAAATTTAAACGCCGGCGCATTAAAATTCTATTAAGGTTGGTGGATGGCCCCAACGGGACAGGCGATGTAAACTAGCGGCGATTTTCCACTGGATGAGTCCCATGACCCGCGAGTTCGACCTTAACCCACTTTCGGATGTACTCGGCGCAGAAGTGCGCGGTCTCGACATCAACACACCACTGTCCGCTGAAACGATCGCAGAGTTGGAAGCGGCCTGGGTCGAGCACCAGATTTTGCTTTTCCGCGATCTCGACTTGGACCCGGCACGGCAGGTTGCGTTTTCGGCCGAACTGGGCCGGCCCTCAAGCCATACCCAATCGGCCTATTCGCACCCGGACCATCCGGAAATTTTCATCATCTCGTCGAATTTCGACAAGAAAGGTAAGCCAATTGGGGCGACGCCGGCACGGATGTGGCATTCGGACGGGCAATACACCGCAACGCCGCCGGCGGGCACCCTGTTTTTCGGCCGCGACGTGCCGTCTGTCGGCGGAGATACGCTCTTTGCCTCGATGATCGCCGCCTACGATGCGTTGGACGCCGAGATGAAAACGAAAATTGATGAGCTCGACGTTTTGCACAGCAGGGTAAAATCCTATGTCAAACTTCATCCGCCGGGCAAAGACGTGCGTAGTCAGTTGAGCGAAGAAGAGAAAGCCAGCTTCCCCGACGTGGTTCATCCGCTGGTTCGGCCGCCTACGATCTCCGGCAAGAAGGCGCTCTACCTGCGCGGCAACGCGGGGCAAAACGTCATCGGCATGGATGAGGAAGAGAGCGACGAATTGCTCGATACGCTCGCCATTTTTGCGACCCAGGAGCGGTTCGTTTATCGTCACTCCTGGAAACGGGGCGACGCTATCCTGTGGGATAACCGCTCGGTGATGCATATGGGAACGCCTTACGATACGGATTCGGGATTGCGTTATATGCACCGCACCGTGATTCAGGATCGCACCCTCAAAGCTACTTAATCTTTGTGATTTAATCGACTAAGACCGACCGTACGATAGGATACGACAGGACACGATAGGAAAAGGGAGACCGACAATGGCCCAGACCGCTTTCCAACCCGACGATGCCATCGACTTCAAAACCGACGCGACGCGGAAACTCGCCGAGCATGCAGCCGCGCTCAGCTACGACGACTTGCCGCAACCGGTAATCGACCTCACCAAACGCTGCGTTCTGGATACGCTCGGCGTCACCACCGGCGCCAGCGGACTGATCGAAGAAAGCCCGGTGCTGAAAGATTATGTCCGCGATCAAGGCGGCAAGGCGGAAGCCACCATTTGGGGTTTCGGCGACAAGGTGACCGCCATGCAGGCCGCCTTCGTCAACGGCGCCATGGGCCATATGCTCGATTTCGACGATATCGGCGGCGGGCATCCAAGCATCGTTACCGTACCGGTCGCCTTTGCGGTGGCCGAAAAGCTCGGCGGCGCGTCAGGCAAGGATTTCATCACCGCGATTGCCGCTGGCGTGGACGTATATGTGCGCGCCAATCAGGCAATCACCGTCCATGACTGGACGATGACGGAAGGTTGGTTCGCGACCCAACTGTTCGGATACATCGCAGGTGCCGTTACCGCGAGCCACCTCATGGGGGCGGATGCGGACCAGATGGAAAATGCTATGGGCATTGCCTACAACCAGCTGGCGGGTAGCCGCCAAATGGCAACGCCCGCCTCAACCCACATGCGCGCGATGCAAGCGGGTTGGAGCAGCCAAGGCGCGGTACAAGCGGCCGAACTCGCCGCATGCGGCCTCATCGGCGACAAAGAAGTTTTCGAAGGCCGCTACGGTGTCTACCACAACTACGTCAGCCATCGGGACACCGAGCCGGATTGGGAAGCGCTGACCGGAGAGCTCGGTAGCGATTTCCCTGTCCTGAAGCGGCTCGGCACCAAGGTCTGGCCCGCTTGCGGCTATACACGCCCGGTCAATACCTCGATCATTCACCTCCGCGAAACGCATGGCATCGACCCCACTACGGTGGACGAGATCGAAATACGCGGAGGCGAAGGGGGCACCAAATTGCTGTCGAACCCGCCTTACGAAAAAGCGCGGCCGAAGATCAGCATCGATGCCAAATATTCGATTCCCTATACCTGCGGGGTTGCGATGCTGAAAGGCG
Source organism: Rhodospirillaceae bacterium (assembly GCA_003444235.1). Lineage (GTDB taxonomy): Bacteria > Pseudomonadota > Alphaproteobacteria > UBA8366 > UBA8366 > UBA8366. The sequence goes on along the minus strand of DLVK01000162.1, from coordinate 7,865 downwards.
ACGTGAAGCTCGGCGATTATCTCGACGAGGCGCTTGCGGACCCGGTCCATCACGAGATGGGCGATAAGTTCCGCTATGTCGAGGATTCGGATGTCTCAGCCGAATCACCGATGCCGGTGGTAACTATCAAGACAAAATCCGGAGAAACCTATCAACATCAGGCCACCGGCTTGCCGGGCGATGTGAACAATCCGGTTAGTCAGGAGCGGCTCGAAGACAAGTTCCGCGATTGCATGCGGTATGCGGCAAATCCGGTTGCCGATAGCGATATTGAACGCATCGTCACGCTCTGCGCCGACCTCGAAACGCTGGAAGATGCGGTCGAGATCACGAATCTGATCAGCTAAAACGCCACCAAGGTGCGCACCTCGATACTTTCTCGAGGTGGCGCGCCGTCCGGCGCATTCGGGTTGGTAAATGCGGTGTGGGCGGTAAACCGCGCGCGCCCGTCTGTCGCTGAATCGAAACATTTGATCAGCAACGCCTCGTCGCGGGCCATCTCGGAAAAATAGTACCAGCGCTGTCCGTCGCTATATCCGATCTGGGATATTTCGCCGACCCGGTCCTTGTAGACGAGATCGGTCGCAATAAAATCCTCCGGCTGCATCGTCGATGCATCGGAGAGCGCAAGCGGGGTCGTAACCACCGGCCCACCGATCGAGCGCCAGACATTGATCACGGCGAAACGACGCTGCAACCATTCTTCCGCCTCTTCCGGTTCGAATAGATCGCGCACGCGCTGCGGGCCCGATTTGTCCGTATAGTCGTTATGAGCGATTTCCACCGGTGCTCTGACGGATTCCGAATCACGCTTGCCATCATCCTCAATTCGAATGGTGTGATCGAATATATGTACTTTTTTTGCGCCGGTTGCCGATTTCACCAACGCGTCCACTTCCGGGTAATAGAGTTCGAGCAGCTGGTCCTCGTCGAGAAAATCGCTCATGCCCGTTTCATGGCGATGGAATGAAAACCCGTGTCGGTCGAGCGTGAAGCTTTCCGCTTCATCCCGGCCATCGGTGAGCCGCATCAAGCGCTTCTCGAACTCGCCGCTGCGCTCGGTCAGGCCTTGTCCCTGCTCGGGGATATCCACCCGCGGCTTTCCATCCGACTGAACGAGAAAATTGATCCGCGCATTCAGTGCGCTATCGGAATTTTGATTTGCTGATTCCATCGCCATCTTCCGGCTCCTTGTTCCCCTTAGAGTGGGGATAAAGAGCATCGGATACAAGGTATCGGCCGCACATACCGCCCATGCGCTAGACGAATGGCTCGGAACCGCTAAACTGCAACTCACGAAAAATAAAACGAACACGAGGGGAAGAAATCATGGGTGATGTCGTTCTTATGGCGGTCGGCGATGTAGGGCCGGTTCACGAACCATCCGATCATTACGCGGAACTTGCAAAAGACACCTTGGCGACCGCGGACATCCGGATCGGGCAATGCGAGCGTTGCTACTCGACGGGCGGTTCACTGCAAATACATTCCCACGGCCAGCACAGCCGATTGGACCCCTCGATGGCATCGATTTTCGAAGATTGCGGTTTCGATTTGGTTTCCGTCGCTTCCAACCATTCGATGGACTGGGGCGGCGAAGCGCTTATGGATACGATCGAGCTGCTGCACAGCAAGGGCATCCAGACCATCGGCGCAGGCGCTAATCTCGAAGAGGCGCGCAAGCCGGTGATCATCGAAAGGAACGGCGTAAAAGTCGGCTTTCTCGCCTACTGCTCGGTTTTGCGCGAAGGCTACGCGGCAACTGAAAAATCCACGGGCGTCGCCCCGATGCGGGTCAATACTTATTACGAGCGCTTCGACTACCAGCCAGGCGTCCACCCGAAGGTGGTAACCGTTCCCTACCCGGAAGATGTCGCAGCGATGGAATCGGATATCCAGGCGCTAAAAAAGAAAGTCGACACGGTCGTGGTCAAGCTCCATTGGGGTATTCACTTCATCCCCAAGGAGATTGCCGATTATCAACCGGTTGTCGCCAAAGCGGCCTTCAATGCGGGGGCCGACCTGATCATCGGCCATCACGCGCACACGCCGAAGGCGATCGGCGTTTTCGACAAAAAAGTCTGCTTTTTCAGCGTCAGCAATTTCATCATGTCGAGCCCGGAAAAGACGCCCGAGGCGGCGGCAAAGTTCGAAAAAAGCTATCGCGTCAAGCTCGACCCCGACTACCCGCGCCTGCCATACGGCTCCGACGGGAAACGTTCCATGGTGGTCAAGGCGACGCTCGGCGAAGGCGGCGCGAAGAAAGTCGCGTTCCTGCCAACCCTAATCGACCCCCAGCTCCGCCCGGAAATTCTAAAAGCCGGCGACGAGCGTTTCGACGATATCGTGCAGTTTATGGAGTGGGTCTCCGACGAATTCCCCCACAACTTCACGGTCGAAGGGGACGAGGTGGTGATTACCGGGTAGGGCGTTACTTTTTGCTCCAACCGAAATATTGCCGCGCCCGACGAATTAGGCTCCAGGCGACCGTAAGCAGACCGGCAACAACGAGAACCGCCGAGACGGGCTCCTTGAAGAAGCCCAAATAGTTGAAGTCGAGGATAGTCAAGGCCTGGGCAAGGCTGTTCTCGCCGATCTTGCCGAGGATCACGCCCATCACGATCGCGGCAACCGAGTAATCGCTCTTTCGCAGAAAATAACCGGCGACCCCCGCCAGGAACATGGTCAAAACATCGAAAATATTGGACCGTAGGGCATAAGCGCCAATGGTCGAGAACACCAGAATCCCGGGCGCCAACAGGGTAAACGGTACGCGCAACAAATGAACAATGGTCTTCGATTCCGCCATGCCAAGCACCAAAATGGCAAGGCTGGCCCAGAACATGGACGAGAACAAAATCCAGACCAGATCATGCGCCTCGACCATGATCAACGGACCCACATCCATGTCGTGGACGTTGAACACACCGATCATCATCGCGGTCAACGCGCCACCGGGCAAACCAAGCGCCAAGAGCGGAATCATCGCGGCACCGGTCGCAGCATTGTTGGCGGTTTCGGGCGACACCACCCCTTCCGGTTCGCCGGTGCCGAATTTTTCCGGCGTCTTAGACCAGCGCACCGCTTCGTTGTAGGAGAGAAAAGCCGCCCATGTGGCGCCGACGCCCGGTAGAATGCCGCTGAACCAGCCTATCACCGTCGAGCGCACAACTGCCCAGCGCATTGCCCAAAACTCGCCCCGGCTCGGGAAATCGACCGAAATCTCAGGCCGCTCATACTTACCGGTCGCCATGCGCTGACTTTGGATAAAGACCTCGCTCACCGCAAACAAACCGAGTATCAGCGGAATGAATCCAACGCCACCGGATAGATAGAGCACTCCAAAGGTATAGCGTGGCGTTGCCTCGACCGGATCGTTACCGATACAACCGATCATCAGCCCCAGGCACAATGACAACCAGCCCTTCGCGAGCGACCGCGAACCGACCCCGGCAACCACCGTCAAACCGAAAAATATCAAGGCCGTAATTTCGATCGGCCCGAAGGTAGATACAGCGAAATTCGCCAGGGGCTCCGTCGCCAGCATCATCAGAATCGCCGACAAGGTTCCCCCGATGGCCGAACAGGTGACCGCGTAGCCGATTGCTTTGCTCGCCTCGCCCTTGCGGGTCATGGGATAGCCATCGAATGCGGTCGGTGCGTTTTCCACCGAGCCCGGGATATTGAAAAGGATCGCTGTGATCGCACCGCCATAAACACCCGAGACGTAGATCACGCCGTAAAGCATGATCGCGTGTTCGGCGGGGAACCAAGCGGTGAACGGCAACAAGACAGCGGCCAACGTCAATACGTTGAGACCCGGAATCGCACCGAACACGAGACCGCCCAGCAAACCGCCAATAAAGATCGTCACCCCAATGGGGCTTGTGAACAGAAGCTCGGTACCGTGGAGAAATTCCTGCATCGTGCCCCCTCGACCGACCTACTGCACCAGCCCGATGATTTCGCCATTCAACGAATGGAACCAACCGGCCCCCATCGGCAAGGGCGTAAAAACAAATTTATAGAAGACCAGCACCAGCGCCGCATAAAAGAGCACGGTGAAAGTCACCAGCCGTTTCCAGCTCCGCACCCCCATGAGCCAAGTACAAGCAAAAACGAAAAACGGCGTCGCGATCAGAAATCCGGTTTTATGCATGCCATAGACCCACACCAGCGGGAGGATGAACATGGCGATCGTTTGCGGTGTCAGCCGCTCCACATTGTCTTCGACTTCGTCGAAAAACTGGTCCGCCTCGCCTTCCTTTTGCTTCCCCCGCACAAATTGGGCAGCGATCAGAACGGCGGCCGCGATAACCAGGATTGTTATGATCACATGGGGCCAATGGGCCGCGCCGAACTTAAATCCCGGCAACGGCTTGTCGAACTCGAGTGAAAAATAAAAAGCCAGACCGGCAAAGACCAGCCATACCCCCGCCTCGATCACTATTTGTCGGCGGTTCGCGTTTGGCGTCCTATCGGAATCGCTCATGGCGTCGGCCCCGTCAAAGCTCGCAGATCTTATCTAACGAAACGGCCCCGCCCGCATGGAAATCGGCGGACGGGACCTTGAAATCGTTCCGGCCCTTACAGGCCCTTGCGAACTTTGCGGCCCATGCCCTTAAAGATTTTGGCATAGGTCTTAATCGCATCGTCGACCGACTTCTTGGTGTCGGCGGCATTCTGATACGAATTTACGATGGTCAGACTTTTGCGCTCGAGGAAGCTTTGGTGCTTTGCACTCTTATAAGCTTCGGTAAACACCGCCTCGAGATACTTTTGGATCGGGGCCGGTGTCGCCGACTTCACCCAGAGACCGCGAACACGCAACAGGGGCTGCCAGTTGATTTTGTAATCCTGGCCAGTCGCTTTGGTATTCGGGAACACGCCGAAACGCTTCGGCCAAACCGCCAGTACTGGCGCCAGCTTGCCGGCCTTCACGTGTTTGATAACGTCACCCGGCTGTTCCATCAGTACATCGAGCTTGCCGCCGATGACCGAGCCATAGCGTTGCGCAGGCTTGTCGAACATGACCTGCTTGACCTTGATGCCGAAGAACTCTTCGACTTTCGCCATGGTCACCAATTCCATTTCGGCATTGATGTTCGAGACATTGAGCTTATTCTTCTTGGCGTAGGCCACGACCTTGTCCCAGCTCGGCTTGCCGCCATCGAGAAAACGGCTGTCGTCCGGCTTAATGAAAAGGCCGGTCGGCGCGATATTGCTGGTCACGATTGGGCTTAGGTCCTTGGTCGGATGGATATTGTGGGCACCACCAACATATTTGGTAACCAACGTGTCAGTGTGCTGAAGGATGGTGTAGCCGTCGGCCGGAGCTTGCTGAAAATCCGGCAAGCAATTGACGCCGCCGCCGCCCTTCTTGTTCACCTTATTGATCTTGACGCCCATGAGCTTGCTGGCCGGGCCCTGAAGCGCCGCTACCGCTTGGTCGGAACCGCCGCCCTTACCGTAGCAAACGATAATCGTAATCGGACGCTTCGGAAAATCGCCGGGCTTTTTAGGTGCGGCAATTGCACTCGATGCAATCGCACCTGCACCTATCAGCGCGGCCAAACCGCTGCCGACGATGGTTTTAGACAATTTAATCATTTCAATTTTCTCCCTAACACTCTGACTCATAAGTGTCGTTCTTAAAAAAAGGGTTACCATTTTGCTGAAGTCAGGCGAGCATACTACCCATACTCTTACCATTTACCAGTTTTTCCGACTCGAGCTGCTGGTCAAAAATCATCCAACGTTACTTGTAAATTTCGTGCAAAAGCATAGTCTCTTTTCAAACGGCGATACGCCGGAAAATGCTTTCAGGGAGTACAAATCATGTCATTGACTATCGGAAATACCGTTCCCGATTTTGAAATCGACACCACCGAAGGTCCGATCAAATTCCATGATTGGATTGGCGACGGCTGGGCAGTGATCTTTTCTCACCCGAAGGATTTCACCCCGGTCTGCACCACCGAATTGGGCTTCATGGCGGGCCTCAAACCGGAATTCGAGAAACGCAATTGCAAAATCATCGGCTTGAGCGTCGATCCGGTCGACGATCACGTCAAATGGTCGAAGGATATCGAAGCCGCCACTGGTCATGCACCCAACTATCCGCTGATCGGCGACAGCGAGCTGAAAGTCGCGAAACTGTTCGGCATGCTGCCGGCGGACGCGGGCGACAGCTCGGAAGGGCGCACGCCGGTCGACAACCAAACCGTTCGCAGTGTGTTCGTTGTCGGGCCCGACAAGGCAATCAAGCTGGTCCTCACCTATCCGATGAGCACGGGACGAAATTTCAATGAAATCCTCCGCGCGCTCGATTCAATCCAGCTCACAGCCAAACATCAGGTAGCAACGCCGGTGAACTGGACTCATGGCGAGGACGTTATCATTGTGCCCGCAATTTCCGATGAGGATGCGAAGAAGAAATATCCCGATGGCTGGGGCGGCCCTCTGCCCTATATTCGAACTGTCCCGCAACCGCAGGACTAAAGATATGATACGGTTAAAGGGGCTTTCCGGCCCCTTTTTCTTTTGCCTGGCATTGGCTGCGGCCGGCGGTGCGCTGGCTCAGAAAGAGCGCAGCTATTCGCCGCACATCGAATTGCCGAAGCCGGGATTCGAAGTCGTTTACGGCGCCGACCGGCTCGACCGACCTGTCCGCAAGCACAACAACAGAGAATATTCGGGACCGATCTTCGATGTTTTGATCCACCCGCGATTTCGTGTCACGGGCGAAGTGCTGAAGAATTTTCAGCGCGACTTGTGGAAGATGATTCAAGATCAGAACATCACCCATGGTTTCATCAGCCCAACTCCGAATTCGGGCAGGCGGCGATCGAAAGCCCATGATGCGATCCTCTACCGCAAAATGGAGGCCATCAGCGGAGGCCGTCTCCGCCGATTTTGCGGCGCCGACTACATTACCTTCTGGATGCATCGGGCCCATGAAACCAAATACAACGAACGTGCTTTGCGACGTATTTTGGATCGAGTGGAGAACGATCTCGATGATGGATGTGTGGGTATCGGCGAAGTCGCAACGCACCATTTCAAGAAACACCCGCGCCAATCGAGATTGCATGTTCCGGCGGCATTCGAGCCCTTTTTGAAAGTCATCGATATTGTCGCCCGAAAGAAAGCCTGGCTTTTTCTTCATTCCGAACCGATCGATCCGGAGTTGGGGACCTCTTACGAAGACGAAGTATTCGGTGGGCTTGAAGCCATCTATCAGCGCCATCCAAACCTGAAAATCATTCTTTCGCATACGGGCATGACGCGGGCGATCAACGCGCGCCGGATGCTAAAGCGCTATCCCAACCTTTATATGAACGTGAAAGCACGGCGCAAAAACAATTGGGCCAAACTCGGCAAGATCGTCGACGAAAAGGTCAATCTTTACCAGGATTGGGCCAAGCTGTTCGAAGACATGCCAACCCGGTTTTTCGTCGGCATCGACGCCAAGCCCGGTCGCAAACGATTCCCGATCGCCAAATACGCCAAGCGCGTACGCCATATGCGACGATTGCTATCGGTGCTCGACTCCAAGACGGCGAAAATGATCGCCTTCGAAAATGCACGAAAGCATTTCCTGAAATAGCAATCGGCGCCTCTAGTTTTTTACCGCCATCCCGCCGCCCTCGCCGGTGTTGTATCGGTTGCCAAAGCCAGGGGCGAGCTCGCGGCCATCATATAAGTAGAGCCAAAGACGCAGGAGATGACGGATTTCATTCTCATTTTCGCCATCGACGAAGGCCTCGCGCGAATGATAAGTGCAATGATTGTTTAGGAACTGGATGTCACCGGGCTGCAAGGCCATGCTATGGCGGAACTCGGGGCTCGCTGCGAGGGCCTCT